>JAZOMJ010000186.1:0-3769 GCA_045653865.1 Eubacteriales bacterium | reverse complement strand
CCCGTAGTATTGCGCCCTGCATTTACGCTTGGCGGCACAGGCGGCGGCTTTGCTTACAATGAGGAAGAACTCATCGAAGTAGGCACCAACGCATTCAAGCTCTCTCCCGTTCATCAAGTATTGATTGAAAAGAGCGTTAAGGGCTACAAAGAAATTGAATTTGAAGTTATGCGCGACTCCAAGGACAACGCCATCACCATTTGCGGTATGGAGAACGTTGACCCCGTTGGCGTACACACGGGTGACTCTGTGGTTGTAGCTCCCATTCTTTCCTTGAGTGAAGCCGACCACAAAATGCTCAACGATAGCGCCATTAAGATCATTCGTGAACTCAAAATTGAGGGTGGATGCAACGTACAGTTCGCGCTCGATCCCAATTCTAGTCAATATTATCTCATCGAGGTCAATCCGCGCGTGTCGCGTTCCTCGGCTTTGGCATCCAAGGCGAGTGGCTATCCCATTGCGCGCGTTACCGCAAAAATTGCCGTTGGTATGACGCTTGACGAAATTCCCGTAGCGGGCGGCACGGCAGCAATCGAGCCCAAACTCGACTACATTGTAGCCAAGTTCCCGCGTTTCCCGTTTGATAAATTCACCACTGCCTCCAACTTGCTCGGCACACAAATGAAAGCCACGGGCGAGGTTATGGGCATTGGTTCTAACCTTGAGGAATGCTTCCTCAAATCTGTTCGCTCGCTTGAAATCGGCGTTTGCCATTTCCACCTTGCCAAGTTTGACAAGATGAGCAAAGAAGAACTGCTCGACTACCTCAAGGAATACCGCGACGATAACATCTATGCTATTTGTCAGTTGTTGCGTATGGGTGAGAGCATTGAAACGCTCCACGAGGTTACCAAAATTACAGAATTGTTCCTCGAAAGTTTCAAGAAGATTGTCGATATGGAAAAGACCTTGGCAGAGAACGCAGGCAACAATGACATTCTCCTTGCCGCAAAGAAGATGGGATTCTCGGATAAGTTTATTGCACGCCTTTGGAAGACCGACGAACTTTCTGTCTATAACCAACGCAAGAGTGCCGGCATCAAGCCCGTATTCCGTATGGTTGACACCATGCACACCGGCAAATATATCGCATACCTCTATTCCTCTTACACGGGCGAAAATGATTCTCGCTTAACCGATAAGAAAAAGATTGTAGTGCTTGGCGCAGGTCCTATTCGTATAGGACAGGGCGTTGAGTTTGACTACTCCACCGTACACTCGGTGCAAACCATCAAGCGCGAGGGATACGAGGCAATCATCATCAACAACAACCCCGAAACCGTTTCTACCGACTACACCACGGCAGATAAGCTTTACTTTGAACCCCTCACTCCCGAGGACGTGATGGCGATTCTTGATTTCGAACAGCCCGAGGGCGTAATCGCATCCCTTGGCGGACAGACCGCTATCAATTTGGCACAACCTCTGATGGATCGCGGTGTTAAGATCATCGGTACCGATTGCGAGGCAATCGACAGAGCCGAAAACCGCCAAAGCTTTGAGCGAATCTTGGCAGAGTTGAACATTCCTCAGCCGCAGGGCAGAGGTGTTCTGACCATTGAAGAGGGCGTTGAGACTGCCGAGCGCATCGGCTATCCCGTACTTGTTCGCCCTAGTTTCGTTCTTGGCGGACGTGCAATGCAAATTGTTGCCAACGAGGAACAGCTTCGCCGTTACCTCAAAACCGCATTTGATATTGATGCCGACAAGCCCGTGCTCGTTGACCACTACATTCAAGGTAAAGAGGTAGAAGTAGACGCCATTTGCGACGGCCGTGACGTATTCGTTCCCGGTATTATGGAGCTTGTTGAGCGTACGGGTATTCACTCGGGCGACTCTATTAGCGTATATCCTACATTCAGCATTTCCAACAAGGTCAAGGGCATCATTCTGCAATACGCAAAAAAACTCGGCCTTGGCATTGGCATCGTAGGTCTTTATAATATTCAGTTCATCGTCGACCAAAACGATAACGTATTCATCATCGAAGTCAATCCGCGTTCCTCGAGAACCGTACCGTTCCTTTCCAAGGCAACGGGCTACAGCTTGGCAGACATTGCCACTGAGGTCATTCTCGGCAAGAGCTTAAAAGAGCAGGGCAACTTTGATATTTACCCCGAAGAAAAGAAGCGCTGGTATGTCAAAGCACCTGTGTTCTCCTTTAACAAGATTCGCGGTCTTGACGCATATCTTTCTCCCGAAATGAAGTCCACGGGTGAGGCAATCGGCTACGATGACAAACTCAACCGCGCATTCTATAAAGCCCTGCAGGCATCGGGCATGAAGCTGCAAAATTACGGCACGGTGCTTGCCACCATTGCCGATAAGGATAAAGAAGAGGCATTGCCTCTCATCCGTCGCTTCTATAACCTCGGCTTTAATATTCAAGCAACCGAGGGAACTGCGGCATTCCTGAAGAAGAACGGCATCCGCACCCACGCACTCAAAAAGATTAGCGACGGCAGTGACGAAATCCCCGAGGCAATGCGCCAAGGATATATCGAGTACGTTATCAACACGCGCGACATCAGCAGTGTTGAACAGATGCACGACGGTCAAGAAATTCGCCGTTGCGCAACAGAGAACAATGTGAATTTGTTCACCGCACTCGATACCATCAGCGTGCTTCTTGATGTTCTTGAAGAAACAACGCTCACCATTTCCACTATCGATGCTTGATGCAGGGGGATAGTATGAAACAAGGACTTTTTACAATTATTGAAAACGAACAACTGACCGCTACTGTTTGGCAGATGCGCCTTGTGGGCGATACCTCTGCCATCACCGTACCGGGGCAGTTTGTCAATATCCTCTTGGAGGGCAAATTTTTGCGTCGTCCCATCTCGGTTTGCGATTGCGAGGACGATGTGCTCACACTGGTTTACAAAGTTGTGGGCTCGGGTACCGAGCAGATGAGCCGTATGGAGCGAGGACAAACGCTTGATATTCTCACAGGGCTGGGCAACGGCTATGACCTTGACGATGCCGGTGATGCGCCTCTCCTTTTGGGTGGCGGTGTTGGCGTGCCCCCCCTCTATATGCTTGCCAAAAAACTAATTGAAGCAGGCAAAAAAGTTTCTGTTGTGCTTGGTTTTAACACCGCTGACGAAATCTTTTACGAAGAAGAATTCAAAGCTTTAGGATGCGAAGTCTACGTCACCACTGTTGACGGAACAAAGGGCATCAAAGGTTTTGTTACCAATGCAATGGAGAATATCGCATACACGCACTTCTACACCTGCGGTCCCGAGCCGATGCTCAAAGCCG
This sequence comes from Eubacteriales bacterium, assembly GCA_045653865.1. Classification (GTDB taxonomy): domain Bacteria; phylum Bacillota; class Clostridia; order Oscillospirales; family CAG-272; genus UMGS1865. The sequence goes on along the minus strand of JAZOMJ010000186.1, from coordinate 499 downwards.
TATGGCGTGCAAGCAACACCTCGGGTCAACTCAGCTTTGAGGAGAGAATGGGCTGTGGTTTTGGCGCGTGCATGGGATGCTCCTGCAAGACCCTCACGGGATACAAGCGCATTTGCAAAGAGGGTCCCGTGATGAGAAAGGAGGAGATCCTGTGGCAGAATTGAATGTGAATTTGTGTGGCATCGAGTTGGATAACCCTATCATTCCCGCAAGCGGATGCTTTGGCTACGGCTATGAGTTTGCCGAGCTTTATGATATCAACTGTCTTGGTACGTTCTCCTTCAAGGGAACCACCAAAGATCCTCGCTTTGGAAACCCCACACCTCGTATTGCCGAGTGCTATGCGGGTATGATCAATGCCGTAGGACTGCAAAATCCCGGTGTGGAGAAGGTCATCAGCGAGGAACTCCCCAAATTAAAAGAATGCTTCCACAAGCCGGTTATGGCAAATGTCAGCGGCTTTGCGGTGGAGGATTACGCATACACCTGCGAAAAACTT
>JAZOMJ010000185.1:0-9612 GCA_045653865.1 Eubacteriales bacterium | reverse complement strand
AGTTGGAAAAAAGCTAAGTCGCGTGCTTCTGCCGCGGCAAAAGACATTGCAAAAGACCTCATACGTTTGTACGCCGAGCGTATGCGTAGACCTGGTCACGCATTCCCCTCGGATGACAATTACCAAAAGGCTTTTGAGGATGCTTTTGCCTTTGAGGAAACCGACAGCCAACTGACCGCTGCCGATGAAATTAAGGGAGACATGATGAAAGCCGTACCGATGGACCGTCTGCTTTGCGGTGACGTTGGCTACGGCAAAACCGAGGTTGCCCTGCGTGCGGCTTACAAAGCCGTGCTTGGTGGCAAGCAGGTTGCCATTCTTGTGCCCACTACTCTTTTGGCTCTGCAGCATTACCAAACCATTGTGAGCCGTATGCGTGCATTTGCCGTAAACGTGGATATGGTATCGCGTTTTCGCACACCGAAGCAACAATCCAAAACCATTTCGCGTCTCTCTCGCGGAGATGTTGATATCATTGTTGGCACGCACCGTTTGCTCTCCAAAGACGTCAAATTCCACGACCTTGGTCTTGTTATCATCGACGAGGAACAACGCTTTGGCGTAGTGCAAAAGGAAAAACTCAAGCAGCTTGCCACGGGTGTGGACTGTCTCTCTCTTTCTGCAACGCCGATTCCCCGTACGCTCAATATGGCAATGGGTGGCATTCGCGATATCTCCATTCTCGATGACGCTCCCAGCGACCGCTTACCCGTGCAGACCTATGTCCTTGAAAAAGATGACCTCATTGTTGAGGAAGCCATCAGACGTGAACTGCGTCGTGGCGGTCAGATTTTCTATCTGTTTAATAATGTAGAAAACATCAACGTGGCGGCGGCAAAGCTTTGCGCGGCTATCCCAGAAGCACGCATCACCGTGGCACACGGACAGATGGAAAAAGAAGAACTCGAGCGCATTTGGGAACAAATGCTTGCAGGCGAGATTGATATTCTCGTTTGCACAACCATTATTGAAACCGGTGTTGACATTCCCAATGCAAACACCTTGATTGTGGAAAACGCACACCGTCTCGGCCTTTCTCAGCTCCACCAAATCCGTGGACGCATCGGTCGCTCGGCGCGCCGTGCCTATGCGTATTTCACCTATCCCGCCTACAAATCCATTCCCGAAATCGCGCAAAAGCGCTTGGAAGCCATTCGCGAATATGCCGAGTGTGGTGCCGGATTTAAAATTGCTTTGCGCGATATGGAAATTCGCGGTGCCGGAAACCTGCTGGGCTCGCAACAACACGGACACCTTGATGCCATTGGCTATGACCTTTATATCAAGCTGCTCAACCGCGCGGTTTTGGAAGAAAAGGGAGAAGCGCCCGAGGAAGAGGTGGATTGCACCATTTCCTTGCAATTCGATGCGTATCTCCCCGAAAAATACGTCCCCTTCCCTGCGCAACGCATCTCGCTTTACAAGCGCATTGCATTGATTGCAAGCGAAGAGGACATTACCGATATGACTGACGAGCTCCTCGACCGCTTTGGTGAGCCCCCCGCATCGGTGCAAAACCTCTTGCGCATTGCGCTCATTCACACGCTTGCATCTCATTGCGGCATTACCTCTGTTCGAGAGGACACGGCAGGCATTCACATCACACCGCAAAAGTTGGATTTTGACGCTTGGTCGGAGCTTTCCGCTCTCTATCCCGGTCGTTTGCGTGTCATTTTGACGGGTGAGCCTCATATTTTGTTGCGTTTGCAAAAAGAAGACAATGCGCTCTCTTTCATTCACAAATTGTTTGAAAAATATATAGAAATTGGTCATACAAACGCATAACGTCCATCACATTTATCTTGTATAATAGATAAATAAATCTCTTTTGTGGAAAGGATTTACCTTTTATGAAAAAATATATCGTTCGCATTACGGCACTTTTGTTGATTGCCGTAATGCTCATCCTACCGCTTTCCTCCTGTTCGAGTGGCAAAAAAATGCTCACGCTCAAAGTTGACGGAAAGACCTACTCGATTTCGGTCAATATTTACGAATTGATGCTTTCAGCTACCAAAGGAACTTTGGATGCCTATAACTACACCTTGGAAGGCAAGCGCCCCTCTGATGCCGCTTTTTGGGACATTCGTGATACGTTTGATGGCACAACCTATGAAACCTCAGATGATTACTATCGCAAAAAGGTATTGGAAGATTGCAAAACCTATTTGCTATCGCTCTACTTGTTTGACAAATACAATTTGGAACTGAGCGAAAGTGCAAAAAAAGAAATTGAAGATATGATGGACGAACTGGTAAAAACAGACGGTGAAGGTTCCAAGACCAAACTCAACTCGGTTCTTGCAGAATATGGTGTAAACTATAAAATGCTTAAGGAATATTACACAATTAAAGCAAAGTTTAAAGCAGTACAAAATCACATCTATTCCATTACAGGTCCCAATATAAAAAACCAATATGTAAGCGACCACTATGTTCATTTCTATCAAATTCTGTTGGCAAATTATACCTACGTATATGAAACCGACAAGAACGGCGACATCATTTATTATAATCAATCCACCAATCAAGTTTTTTATAAGGAAACCCCCTACACAAACACCACCTCCTCGGGAAGTTTGGAAAAAGATTCTAAAGGACAAATCATTTATTACACCGACATTACTTGTTCTCACATTTCTTATGATACTGTAAACGGTCAACCCTCCTATAAAATGGATCAGGATGGCGAATCTTACGTAACCAAACCGATGAGCGAAGAAGAACTTGAAAAACTTGAAGAACGTGCTACCGATCTCCTCGCAAGTTTGCAAAATGTAAGCCAAGATGCTTTTGTTGCAAAAGCAAACGCCGAAAGCGATGATAAGCAGGCTGCAATTTATACCGATGGCTACTATTTGCAAAAGGATGTAGATTATGCCGCATCCGGTCAAGATTATATGTATCTTGACACAATTGTGGAAAAACTTTCGGATCCCAACACCAAAAACGGAGATGTTATTTGCATACCCTCCCCTTCCGGATACCACATTCTTATGAAGTGCGCCCCCACGGATAAGGCGTATGAATTGGAAGCCAACCAAGTTTGGTTTAGCAGTTTTGCTTCGGCTGTAACCGGTGAACTTTTTGTTGAATATTGCGGAAACTATCCCTCACAAATCGAATTGAACCAAAAAGTTTATGCAACTGCTCCCAGCATGAAAGAAGTTGGTGTCAATTATTTCTACTATTGATATTTTTTCAAAAAAAAATGCACTTTTGTATTGACAAAGGTGCATTTTTCTGTTATAATTTGGATGTATCCAATAAATTCGGATATCGAAAGGAGACATTTTTATGAAAAAAACAATGAAACTGATTGCCCTCGCGCTCGTACTTACCCTTTCTGTTCTCACCCTTGCCTCTTGCATTCCTCCCAATATGGATGATGACAAGGCAATTGCTGCTCTTGAGAAAAACGGCTACCGTGCCGCACACGATGACATTGTCATTCCGTTGGCTCTCAAGGTTTTGGGCGTTGATGACGTTGAAGACGTTGTTACCGCAAGTGCTTACATTGACGACAAGTTTGAGCACGTTACCATCATCTACTTTGAAGAAGCAGACGATGCAAAGGCTGCTTGGGAAAAGGTAAAGGAATACGCTGAAGAAGAAGACAAGAAAGAAGAAGACAGCGACTGGACCATTGGCAAATTTGGCAAAATGATTTGGTACGGTACCGAATCCGCTATTAAAGCAACCTACTAATTGCATGAAATAACAAAAGGAACAGAACTGAAGTTCTGTTCCTTTTGTTATTTTCACTGCAGCGCAATATCACTCAGCGCAAGCCGAATACCACTCAATTCTCTCCCCAAGTGCTCATAGGGGCAACTTCGTAAAGCTTTGCGCCAAAATCTTCACCCTCGCCAATTACCTTTGCGGCAACAGAGAGACGGAGACGGTCTTTCACCTCGGCACGGATATAGAGACGGGTCAGGTCACTGTCCTCTACCCTCTCGGTAGCAAATTTAGCCTTGCCAAAGCCACCGATTTGGCATTTGAGAACCTTATCTTCAATAGTGAGTTTTGCAACCTTGCCGGCGTTCAAAATTTCAACCTCTGCGGGGGTATGAACTGTCCAGAGAATTTCACCGGGAGCGGTCAATACAAGCTCATCTTGAATAACAACTGTGGATCGATTATCGGTCAACATAACACCGCGCTTGCCACGGAGAATGGCTTTGTTGGTGGGTGTCATATCCACAACGGCATAGATGCGATCCTCGCGACCTTTCATTTCAACAATTTTTGCGTTGGCGTGAGGTTCTTGATCGGGTGCGGGTTCTGCAGTAGGATTAACAACGATGGTGTTTTGCCCTACCGCGCGACGGCGCAGAACAAGAGGAAGTGCTTCGATGCCACCTGTTTCGGCAAAGAAACGAACACCTGCCATATCCAAAATCACGCTACCTGCATCGAGGTCGCCATTGACTTCATCATTGGCACCGCCGTGCAAGCCTACAAAAGTATCTTCCTTGCCCCAGCCCGAACGCAGAATGGCAAGACCTGCCTTGCGATAAACGGCATCCTGTGCAAGTGTGGGCGCAAAAGATTCCTCTACGGGAGTGTAGAAAAGAATATCCAAAGGCGTTACACGCTTGAAGTTATTTGCAATTTGTTTGTGACGCACTGCGGCATAGGTAGTATCCGCGTATTGTGTACTCATCCAATACAGAATAGAGGTTTCGGTACCGGATGCGGAGCTGTTGTGGAAGTTCCACTTACCACATTCGGTTTCGGTTGCAATTCCGAAATATCCCGTTGTCGAGAAGCCGGGAGCAGATGCAAAACCGTAATCGGTTCCGCAAGCCTTTTGCAACATAGCAATCAAGAGTGCGAGTGCACGGGCACTCTTTTCCCAAGCGTCAACGCCCTCGCTATATCCACCGTCGGGTGCATAAGAAGCGAAGCAAGACTCGACATTGCGCAAAATGCGATCAACAAGTTTGAGAGAAGTTTCAGGATAGATATCCGCCAATGCCAATGCGGTTGCCAGTATGCCGGCGTTGACAACAGCTGCGGCAGTTCCGCCATCAATCCACATACGTCTCTTACCGTCATAGGTTTCCAATGCGGGACGCATTGCGTTACGCAACAAAGCGCGTTCGACAATCGCTTTTCTGCCCTCGCTCCAAACGTGGTGGCACCAGTCATAGCAAATAGCAACCGCAAATGCAACCGTGCCCACAGAGGACATCAATACAGAATTCCAATCGCTAAATGCGGCAAGTGCTTCGCACTCGAGCGCGGCACGCTCGGCATATTTCTTGTTACCTGTTACGCGATAAAGAGTAGAAAGAGCAAAAATGAGCTCTGCCGAAGCATTGAGCACGTTGGTCAATTGTTGTAAACTACGGGGTTGTGCGGCTACGATGGGTTCCTCTCCAAGAGATGCATCGTAATGCTTTTTGAGTGCTTTGAGATATTCGCCAAGCTCGCCCTCCTCTTTTGCGCGGCGACGAAGCTGCATTAACTCGTCGAAAGAGAGCAAGAGTCTGCCACGGGAGGCGCTGAAGCGGCGACGCAAATCTGCAAGAACACTTTCTGCTTGAGGGCGATGGAATGTGGTTGCGGCAACCAGTTGCCAAAGAATGGCACTATCACGTCCGCTTTGGAAAATGTTTTTGCGGTTGGAAAGGATAATAAGACCCATTCCATCAACAAAAATTTGTCTCCAACGGAAGAATTCACGCACGTATTCTGCCGGGAAGAAGAGTGTTCCCCCACGCTCGCGTGGGAAGAAACCTAGCTCGTTTTCAACACCGTCGATGATAACGCGGTTGGAATTGGCAGAAAATGCGTACTTTTTGCGACGATAGGTAAAGTTAAGAGTAAGCGCACGGTTATCGGCTACACAAGAGAATGCCATTGCCGCGGCAACGGGTGCCATAGGCAACCAAAGCGTGCCGTTTTCTTCAAATGGAACCGCTTCACTATCATCGATAGAGTTGGGGATACGCTTGCGGTCAACAATGGAATAGGTGCCCGTTTTGGAGAACACAGCGGCTCCCTTGAGCTCGGGTATTCTTGCATAAACAGGAGCGATATCATTCTCGTAAACATAAAAACTATCGATGTAAAGAACGGGAGAACGTCCCTCTGTGGGCACGTTCATAGCCTCTAAAACGATGCTGCCAATATCGTTCCAACCGGTGCATTTACCGGTGCCGTGCAAAAACGGAATTTCAAAACGGTAATCGTTCCAACCGTCCTTTGCAATGCAAACGGTAGTCTCGTAACCGCCTGTATTTTCGCCGGTGTGGCTGTTGCTGAACACCAAACGGAAGGTAGCACCTGCCGCGCCTGCGGAGCAAATCGAAAAAGCAAGATAACGAATGCCCGAGAGATTGGAGCCGCCCATGGGGATAACCACACGGTCAAGATCGCGCAATCTCCAAGCCGCGCTCATGTGCGCGCTCTTTTTATGCGACAAGTCGGGCTTCATTCCCGCACTTTCAATCAAATCATACTGATTCATATCTACCAAAACCTGCGCGGGACTTTCCTGCCAAGATTCGATTATACTTCTCAAATTCTTTTTCATAGTTGTTCCTCTTTTATATGTATTTTCTCTTATTTTACAGTTTTTGCAAAACGCAGGAACGCTTCTCTGCCTTCGGCAGTGCATTTATAAACGCCTGCATCCTCAAGGACCGCCTCAAAAGTGGCACCGATTTCCTTTTGCAAAATTTCTCCCGTGTTATCGTAGGAGAATTGATACTTCTTTGCAAAAGAGTTCACCCACCCCGCATGCTTTTCGGTGCGTTCATCGAGGGTAATATCCTTGCCCTCGGCAAGATACATTGCCAAGATGTCCATCTCCTCGCACAAACGAGCAGGAAGAACGGCAAGCCCCATTACCTCAATAAGTCCGATGTTTTCCTTTTTGATATTATGCTTGTCCGCATGGGGATGGAAAATGCCCAAGGGATGCTCGTCGGTTGTTAGATTGTTGCGCAAAACAAGGTCAACCTCAAATTCTTCACCGCGGCAGCGTGAAATAGGTGTGATCGTGTTGTGCGCTTCCCCATCGGTATTTGCGAAAATGCCCACTTCGGGATCGCTATATGTTCTCCAAGCATTGAGGATACGATCGGAGAGTTCAACCAAGTTTTCGCGATTGGCAGAACGCAAACGGATAACCGACATTGGCCAATGCACAATGCCTGCAGTCACATCATCAAAACCGTCAAAACGGAGTTCTTTTTCGATGGGAGCGCGCTCCATTGCAAAGGTGTAACGTCCGCCCTGCATATGGTCGTGCGAAAGAATGGATCCCCCCACAATAGGAAGATCGGCATTTGCCCCCAGCATATAATGCGGAAATTGTTCTACAAAGTCAAGCTGCTTGACAAAAGTGGAACGGTCTATGCGCATAGGAGTGTGCTCTGCCGAAAAGGCGATGCAATGTTCATTATAATAAACGTAGGGAGAATACTGCAAAAACCACTCTTTTCCCGCTATCGTAATAGGAATAAGGCGCAGATTTTGTCTTGCCGCTTTCGTCAAGCTCCCCGAAAATCCCTCGTTCTCGCGGCAAAGCGCACACTTGGGATAGCTGCTTGCTACAGCATTTTTGGCTGCGGCAATGGCACGGGGATCTTTTTCGGGCTTAGAAAGGTTGATTGTAATATCTATTTCGCCATACTTACCGCGATAAGTCCATTTTAAATCTTTTTTTGTGCGGTAGGTACGAATATAATCGGATGCGCGGGAGATATGATAATAATAATCGGTTGCCTTTTGAGGAGATTCTTGATAGAGTTCTTGAAACTTGCGTTGTACCTCACTCGGGCGTGGGGTTAAAATCCCCATCAGTCGCGTATCAAACAAATCTCTCTCGGTAATACTATCATCGGGAATAATTCCCTTTTGAACCGCAATATTACAAAGTTCGGCAAGAATCATTTCCAAAGATTGTTTCTCTCCTCGATCAAATTGGCAAGAAAAGTCAAGAATGCCAAATTCACGACAAATTTGGTTGCGCAAAAAGACACGGTCACACTCCGTTGCGAGCTTGTTCTCAATTGCGTATTCAATGAGATCTTCGATTAAATTACAGAGTTTTGCTTGGTTTTGCACAGTGTTTTTCCCCATTTCTTCCCAAAAATCGGTTGTTATATATATTATAACATAGTAGACTTTTTTTGTAAATGGGATTTTTACTCTTTTTCCAAAAATTTTTTTATTTTTTTTGCAAAAAACTATTGACAAACTGTTTTTGATATGCTATACTCTTATCGATACCAAATCTCAATAAGGAGCAAATCAAAATGAAGAGACGTTCCACAAAGCAACGCGAGATCGTCTACGATGCTCTGATGCGATTGTATCACCCCACGGCAGAAGAGGTTTACGAATATCTGCGAGGCGAGTTCCCTACAATCGGTCGTGCTACCGTGTTTCGTAATTTAGCAGTTCTTGCAGAGGAAGGAAGAATCGTCAAGCTCTTCTTCCCCGACGAGGTGGCGCATTACGACGCAAGTATCGACGGTCATTACCACTTTGTTTGCAAACGGTGTGCGAAAATCATTGATTTGCAAACCAACGCCCGGCCTGCTCTGCCGCCGGATTACGACTTTGAAGTTGAGACACAAGAGGTCAATTTTTATGGCCGCTGCAGAGAGTGTCAACAAATTTTACAATCTTAAAAATTCTAAAAAAACACATAATCTAAAGGAGAACAAAACAATGAAAAAGTACAGATGCTTGATTTGCGGTGAGGTTTTTGATGTAGCTGATGGTGTAGAGCCCATCTGCCCCAAGTGCGGACTGAAGGGTAGCAAGCTTGAGCTGATTTCGGAAGAATCTCCCAAGGCCAACAAATACTCCGGCACACAAACCGAAAAGAACCTTGAGGCTGCTTTTGCAGGCGAGTCCCAAGCAAGAAACAAGTACACCTACTTTGCATCCGTTGCAAAGAAAGAGGGCTATGAGCAGATCGCTGACCTGTTCCTCAAGACCGCTGACAACGAAAAAGAACATGCTAAGATGTGGTTCAAGGAACTGAACGGTCTTGGTGACACCGCTCAAAACCTGGGCGCTGCTGCAGAGGGCGAGAACTACGAGTGGACCGATATGTATGAAGGTTTTGCAAAGACTGCTGAGGAAGAAGGCTTCCCGGAACTCGCTCACAAGTTCCGTCTGGTTGCTGCAGTTGAAAAGCATCACGAGGAAAGATATCGCGCTCTCCTCCGCAACGTAGAGACCGCTGAAGTATTCAAGAAGAGCGAAGTTAAAGTTTGGGAATGCCGTAACTGCGGTCACATCGTTGTTGGCACCAATGCTCCCGACGTATGCCCCACCTGCGCTCATCCTCAAAGCTATTTCGAAGTACACGCTGAGAATTATTGATTTGTTTATAAGAACTGCGGGGGAACCTTTTTCGCGAAAAAGGTTCCCCCGCACCCCTTCCAAAAAGCTCTCGCGCAAAAAAGATAAAATAGATTTTTTAGTTTACGGATAGACGGACAAAACAAGAAAAAACATAGTAGGGCGACCATTGGTCGCATGCTTTTTATGCCTAAAATTCTACCATTGGTAGAATGATTAGAAATTTATCAAATCACTCTTGACAAAAAGTGATTAGATGTGTATAATATCAGTGTG
>JAZOMJ010000184.1:0-9321 GCA_045653865.1 Eubacteriales bacterium | reverse complement strand
GTTCGGAGCGTGCAATCTCACCCTTTACAAGGTTCATCTCGCCAAACAAAGCGAGCGGAAAATCCGATGCGTAGGAACAGCAAAGAGAGAAGATATCCTTGCCGTAAAAGAGGGATGCGTTTACCGTAAAGATGTGCGGTGTTGCGCAAAGCATGCAGGGAACCGTCAAGCGGATTTTTTCATCCTGCGAGTGAACGATAGACATCTCGCTCTTGCCGCAGGTGCATTTGAGTTTGACCATATCGGCAGAAAGGGAAAAAACGTTTACAGCGCTGATAACGCCGGCACCGCAGTGCGGACAACGGTAAGCCACCGTTGTGTGTTTGGAGTCAAGAATCATCACAAAAAATTCCTTTTTAAAAGTTTTTTGATAGTCAATACAGTATATGTATTCAGTTGCAAAATGGCACGGAAGATTCCGTGCCATTTTGCGGATAAATGCTTAAATTACTTAGTGGTTGTGGTAACAACGTCCTCAATTTTAGCCATTTCGGTTTCGTTGAGTTTGTAATCGCCGTTCTTAACCAGCTCGTCCATATGAGCTACAATTTGTTCATCGATCCAGTCGGTTCTTGCGGTACGCAACCAAGTTTGTTCACTGGACATATAAACTGCCAAGTAGAAAGACTTGCCGTCCTTGGAAGTGATGATTTCAACATCATTTGCCTTGCGGTTGCCAAACAACCATGCTTGTAGTTCAGAGTCTGTTACGGAGTCCTTCTTGATTGCAAAATTAACGGTGGGGGTAGCAACGTTTTCTTGGCCGTTTGCATCAGTAGAAACAGATTCGAGAGATACAAACTTATCAAGCAAAGCAAATCCGGTCTTGTCCTTGAGTTGCTTGAGCGCCTTTTGTGCATCCTTAAGAGTTGCAAAAGAGAGATAACCGCCGTAAACAACAACATCTTCAGTTTTAACTTGTTCTGCAACCTTGTCAACAATGTAGACTGTTACATTGCTAACTTTGTTGCTGCTTGTTGTAGCGACAATGGTCAAATCATTCTTCTTGCGTTCAAATTCACGAGTTGCTTCGGTATCTGCGGTAGCTTCCTTGTACTCGCTCTTGAAGATCCACTCGTTGATGGAGTCATCAAAGGATTCGGGATAGGTGAGGTTGGAAACATCTTTCGGCATAGCAGTATCGAGATTGCTCTTGATAACACGGAAATAGTGGCAATATTCGTGATCATCCGTAAAGGTTTGATATTGAATTTGGCAGGTCAAATCTGCATCATTTTTTGCGGGAAGAGCGGTAACTTTAAATACATAGGAGTTGCCTTCACCGTCATCAACTTGATAATAGGTGTCCTTCGTAACGCTCAAAGAGGTAGTAGAATTGCCATTGGGGTAAATCTTTTCAATGATTGCATCGGGAGCGGTGTTAAGCTTCATCAAAGCATTGCTGGAACCTTCTTTTGCAGGCTTGTAGGTCTTAACGGTTTCCAAACCTTCGGGCCAAGCCTTTTTGTTGGAGGTTGCGGTCAGAGCGGCATATTCAGCTGCTGCCTTGTCTTCGGATGCAACGTAGTTTGTGGTGTTCTTTCTGTCGTCTGCCAGCAGGTCAGCGTAAATTTGCTCTCTGTAGGTTTTGGTAACAGCAGAATCGCCTGTACCGGTTGTAATCTTGAGTGCTTCCTCATAGTCGGTAAACTTGTATTCTTTAATACCAACTCGTACGGTAGAGGCGGTGCTGGAGTGTTCACAATTTGCGTGAGCATCGGTGCCCTCAGCCTTGGGAGCAACGTAAACCAAGTATACGTGATTATCTTTGTCAACAAATACTTGTGCTTTCTTTTGGTTGTCTGCGTTAACGATGAAGTTATAGATACTGCTATCAAGTTCATCCTTCAAAGCGTAATTCTTGACGTAGCACTTAATGCTGCTGTCATCTTTAAAGATTTCTGCAAGCTTTTGTTCGAGTTTGGAGGGATCGGTATCCTTCTTAGCTGCATCTATGGCATTGAGGTCAACCTTTGCGTAGTGGCTCAATACCAATGTTTCATAGCTTTGATCAATTACCCAATTAAGAGCTGCCTTTTTGAATTCTTCGAAGCCTCCCTCCCAGGTGTAGGTGGGAGCATCTGTTGTGGTGTCAAGCAAGTAGAGGGTGAACTCTTCTTCAGCTATTGCCAGCAGTGTTGTAAAGGGATCTGCTTCGAATTTAACGTAAGAAATGTTGTAATCGGTAGTATTGGTTGTGTTGCCATTTTCATCTTTTACTACTTCACCATTTTCATCTTTTACCTTTTCGATGCTATCTACTCTAACAACATAAGAGGTGTTGGGATCGTTTGCAACGGTAATGATTTCAACCCATTGACCGTTGTCCTTGATGGTAGTCTTCGAATCGTAAAGTTTATCGTGAATAGCCTTGGGAATATCGTTAGCGCTGTCCTTCTTAGAGGTAGCAGTTTCAGGAGCGTATTCTTCGGGAATGCCCTTTGTGGGGTTGTCCTTCAATTGGATAAGCAACTTGTTTGCTTTAACATCATCGGTCTTATAATCGGTGGTGTTTTTGCCTGCCTTAACGCATTCTTTAATCAGACCTTCAAGATTTTCAATTTCGGGAAGTTTGCTTACGCAATCATCATACTTATATTCCTTAAAGGAGATAGTTGCACTTGTAGAGGTAGAAGCTTCCTTGAAATAAACGAGATATACGGTGTCGCCATCAGCAATAGCGGAAATTTGCTTTGCCTTGATGCTAGTGCTAAAAATGGATTCGCCAAGCTTATCATTCAAAGTGGGGGAGTAGGTTGCATTGCCATCTGCATCAACGGTCTTGGTGTAGGTGGTAAAGTTGTTCATTCCGAGTTCGGTGAGCTTTTCGGTAACCTTGTCATCGCTCAAACCTGTCAACATGCTGGTGTTCAAATCCAAGTTTGCAACATACTTTGTAACGATGGCTTTGTAGCGTTCGTTCATGAATTTATCGGAGAAAAATTCGCGAATCATTGCCAAATCCGAATCATCGGTAAATTTATAATATTCGGTTTTGAAGTGACCGTCAGGATTTTTGAGGATGAAGTTTTGAAGAGTGTCTATATCAGCATCATCTTCATATTCCATAGAAATATAGTCGGTGTACTTTGCGTACATAATCATCAATTCTGCAGCCGCTTCAATGTCAGAGGACTTGAAAGTGTCGCCAACAGCGGTGTTCAAAAATTGTGCAAAAGAGCTCATTGCCAACTCGTTTCTCAGTGTCCACAACGCATCGGTGGGAACTTCGAGACCGGTCTCTTGATATGCATAGTAGGTTTGTGCATACTCACTCTTGAATTGAGTGTGGTAAGATTCCAAATATTCAACGTAAGATTTGGCTTCTTCCTTATCGTGAGATTCCAATTTCAAGCCTGCAGCAAGAGCAGCATCTGCGCTTGCAACCATTTTGGTCAGGTATTCGTTCATAGAAGTGATACCCTTGTTGAGGGAGTCTCTTACGTAAGCGGTTGCTGCAAGAACAGCGTAGTCATTTGCAGAGTAATAGTAGTCCAAAATCTTGTTGGTATCTGTGTATATGCCGTATTGGGTGTACATATACTCGTAGTATGCTTGTTCGTATACAGATTGCCAAAGAATAAATGCAGCCATTTGTTGGTTCAAATCAAATTTGCCGCTTTTACTTTCAACAAGTATGCGATTGCGGTAAATAATGCCGCTGTTCATAATTGAAACGGCAACAATGCCGCCAAGAATTGCAACGAGCAAAACTGCACAAATCGCAATTTTTGCCCACTTGGGCACTACCAATTGTTTTTTGTTTTGGTTCTTTTTTCCCATGATTGATGTTCCTTTCTTTTTTGAACTATGACATAGTCATAGCACAGATAAAGATATTATAACTTTAGAGTGTGAAATGCTTGTGTCTTGATTATGAACAAAACAGAAATTTTAGACACGAAGTCGACAATTTTTTTAAAATATTTTTTAGATATTCATAATGATTGGCAGAATCATTGGTTTGCGATGTGTTTTTGCGTAAAGGAATCGGGTCAAATCGTCTTGTACGCGACGTTTTAATTTGATTCTGTCAACACGCTCGCGACGCTCCAAAATACTCATAATGGAGTCAAACGCAACGGCACGGGCTTCTTCCATCAATTCCTCTGCTTCGCGCACATAAATGAATCCGCGAGAAATAATTTCGGGGCCGGAGATCAGTAGACGCTCCTCTGTGTCCACGGTAGCAACCACCACAATCAAACCGTCTTGAGAAAGATGTCTGCGGTCACGCAAAACGATGTTTCCAACATCACCAACACCGTATCCGTCCACCAAAATTTTGCCGGCAGGTACATCCCCCACAAAGCGGGCTGCCTTGGCATCAATTTCGAGTACGCGACCGATTTCCGAAATGAAGATATCTTTTTCTTTCATTCCCATATAGCGTGCCAAATCGCGGTTGGCGCAAAGATGGCGGCTTTCACCGTGAATAGGCATATAGTAACGTGGCTTTGTTAGGGCAAGCATTAGTTTGATCTCTTCTTGGCAGGCGTGTCCCGAAACATGCAATTCAGCGCCGGCTTCGTGCAAAACCTCAACGTTATTTTTGCAAAGCTCGTTGATAATGCGACCAACCAATTTCTCGTTTCCGGGAATGGCAGAAGCAGAAAGCACAACAACGTCATTTGCATCAAGGGACACCTGTGCGTGATCCGAAAAAGCCATGCGATAGAGTGCCGACATTGGTTCACCTTGACTTCCCGTTGTCACAATGGTTACCTCACCGGGCTTGAATCGTTTGATATCGTTGATATCAATGAGAACTCCAGAGGGAATTTTCATATATCCGAGTTCGGTGGCTGCACTAACGATATTGAGCATACTGCGTCCCGTAATGGCAACCTTTCTGCCGTGTTTTGCGCTGGCATCAATGATTTGTTGCACGCGATGCACATTCGAAGAAAACGTGGCAATAATGACGCGCTTTTTGGAACGCGTTGCAAAAACACTTGCAAGCGACGTTCCAACTGTTTTTTCCGACGGTGTATGGCCGGGACGTTCCGCATTGGTGGATTCGCACATCAGCATAAGTACACCCTTGCGACCAAGTTCACCCAAGCGAACGATATCCATCATTTCTCCGTCAACCGGAGTAGTGTCAAGTTTAAAGTCGCCTGTGTGCAAAACGGTACCAAGAGGTGTATGCAAAGCAATGGCACAAGCATCGGCAATAGAGTGGTTGACGTGTATAAATTCAGCGAGTATATTGCCGAGTTTGATGATGTCGCCTGCATTTACCACACGCAAATCCGGCTTCCAGGGCAGGGGATGCTCTTCCAACTTGTAGCGGATGATTCCGAGTGTAAGCGGCGTGCCGTAAACAGGGACATTGATGGTGCGAAGCAGGTAGGGGATAGCACCGATGTGATCCTCGTGACCGTGCGTCAAAAGTATAGCACGCAAACGATCTTGGTTGGCTTCTAAATAGGAGATATCCTGAATTACAAGATCGATTCCCGGCATATCGTCTTCTGGAAATCCGAGACCGCAGTCGATTACAACCATATCGTCATTGTGTTCAATAACGGTCATATTTTTCCCGATTTCCCCGATGCCGCCTAACGGAATGATGCGGATTTTACCTGTCGCAGTTCCTTTTTTTTGTTTTTTAGGCATTGTAATTGTCAAAGTTCCTTTCTATAAAATGTTCACCTCACGTGAGGTATTATTCAAAAAACAGAATGTCAAAAATAGCCGTTTTTACATAGCATTGCGTAAAAAGCGCAACAAAACGAGACCTTGCACCCGACGAAGACCACGCACATCCTCGTCGATCAAGGCATTTCTCAAATTTAGGCAAAGCGATCCACCGCGCAAAAATTTACGAGGCAGATATTCAAACGATCATATATCGACTACTACATTATATCACATGGATGCCGCAAAGTCAATAGATAGCAATTAGAAAACCGATAAAACTTTCGACTTCAAACGATCAAAAGTGTTATAATAATACTCAAGAGAGCACCGCACAATCCACCAATTCCAAAAAAGATCCACTGGCGATTTTTTGTTTGATGAGTGCATGAGAAATTTGGTGTTAGATCAGCGAGAATGCGATTGGCTTCGTTTAAAATATCCTTGTTGTTTTGTCCTTTTTGTTGAATGTCCTCTCGCAGTACAAAATAAGCCTCGTCAAAATAGCGATTGTTGCCCGTTCTAACAACAATCATTTCCTTACGTGCACCTTTTATCATTTTTTATCCTCCAATTTTGTCTTTGAAAGGAGTATTTGCCACTTATTCCTTAAAAAAACCATATTCTACACAAAAAGCAGGAAAAAAAGATGCAAAACAACATTACTGCGGTTGCAATGGGGAAGGCTTCCCGCGAACGCTTAATGCCAACCGATGAAAAATAAACCGAAATGATATAAACCATTGTGTCAGAGGTTGCAAAAATCACCGATGCACATAGTCCTGCAAAGCTGTCGGCTCCAACAGTTTCCAGCAGTTCTACAAACGAAGCCGTAGAAGCACTTCCCGAAAAGGGACGCGTGAGCAAAAGCGGTAAAAGTTCACAAGGGACACCGATAGCATTTGCCACGGGAGAAAGTAGTTTGGCAAGCAGATCTACGGCTCCCGAAGCAGTCAACATCGAAACGCCAACAATCAACGCGCAGAGCGTTGGCAACAGTTGAACAGCAGTATCAAAGCCTTGTCGAGCCCCTGCTACAAAGGATTCAAAACGGTCTTTTTTGCTGCATAAAAGAATGATACCAACCGCACATAAAATGAGTGGCATTGGCAATGCCGAAATAATGTCAATCATCTCTTTTTGAAGCACGTATATGCGAAAAACGAACACGTATACGCAAAAAAGAGGTCAAAAACAAAGCGAATGCCACGCAAAAGAGGGAAGTGATCCACACGGGAATCATGATTGAAAATGGATTTTGTGATCCTGCCGCCCGACGCAGAGCCAATAGATTTGCAGGAACAAATGTGAGTGATGTTGTGCTCAAAACAGCCAAAGTAATTTGCTCTTTATCAGCGATGTCGGGGGTGGGGTTGTGCTTTTGCATTTGCTTCATCGCACGCAAAGCAAATGGAGTTGCGGCATTTCCAACACCTAAAAAATTGGCGCTGAGAGTTGCACAGATTTCCTCATATCCCTCGCTACTTTTATAGGCTTTTGGAAATACGTATCGCAAAAAAGGTGCAAAAATACGCGCGATTTTTTGTATGATTCCGGCATCTCTGAGTACCTGCATAACACCGCTCCAAAGGCACATCATGCCAAGCAAGGTCAGCGTTACGTTCACCGCCTTACCTGCGCCATCAGGAATGGCAGATGCTACTTCGGGTAGCCTTTGACATAAAACACCAAACAGTACCGAAAGCAAACAAAGTACCCCAAATATTTTTCCAAGCATAAAACCTCCCCAAAAATGCCGAAATCGACAAAAATAAAAAAGACTTGACAAAATGCGAAAAATAGTATATAATAGGTCTTGGCAAAAAAGTCGACAACCGTCAAACGGAGTCGAAGCAACACTACGAAAAGAGGATTGCATTATGAAATCGACCGGAATGGTAAGAAAAGTAGATGAACTTGGCAGAATCGTTCTGCCTGCCGAAATTCGTCAAAGCATGGGCATCAATGTGCGTGATGCATTGGAGATCTTCACCGATGAGGGACGCATTGTCTTGCAAAAATACGAGCCCTCCTGTGTGTTCTGCACCAATGTTGATGGCATTATTCTTTATAAGAATAAGCGCATCTGCGCAGATTGCCTTGCTACTTTGAAGGGAATGGAATAAACAATCATATTTCACTGCGGTATTATTCTATGCCGTGGTCAAATTGAATATGAAAAACCCGAGGGCACCGTGCAAAAGCACGGTGCCCTCAGGGCTTACGCAGTCTTTTATTAGTGGTTGCAGCAGCAGGAAAGCAGAATGATGGCAATAATGATCAGCCAAAGGGTGCTGTTATCAAACAGATTGCAAAAGCAGTTGTTCATAAATAAATCCTCCACAAAATTGCTTAAGGAGTAGATGGCTCAGCTCCTCTGTTATCATAGTATGACGAAAGGGAGAAAAGGTGATAGAAAAATCTCAAAATTTGCCAAAGAAAATGTGCTTTTGTCGTTTTTTGAAAAAAACGAAGAACGCTTTGTGAACGAATATTGAAGAGTAATTTAAAAATGATAGAAAATAAGAAAAAAATGTATAAAAATCCAAAAAAACTATAGACAAATGTAGCAAGTTGTGATATAATAAATTATCCATAATTATATCGCGCACGTGTACGCATACGCACGAGGATACACGCGCGCACGTAAGGAGGAATCCTATGTATCAATTCCCAATCGGAGTCGTTGTAGAATCCTTTAGAAAAGAGATTCACGAGGCTATCCAAGAGGCGAGCAAACTCGGTCTTGACGGTATTCAAATGTATGGTACCAGAGGCGATTTTGTTCCCGAAAAATTCACGGCTGAGCGCCGTCGCGAGCTTTTGCAATTCGCAAAGGATAACGGCGTTAAGTTCTCTGCGATTTGCGGAGATTTCGGCCACGGATTCATGAGCACCGAGTCCAACAAGATCTATGTGGAACGCTCCAAGAGAGTAGTTGATCTTGCTTTGGAGATGGAGACAAACATCATTACCACGCACATCGGTGTAGTTCCCGAGGATAAAAACTCGGAGCGTTACAAAATCATGCAAGAGGCTTGCCACGAGCTTGCTCAATATGCAGATAGTGTAAACGCACATTTCGCAGTTGAAACAGGTCCCGAAACAGCAGAGGTTCTTGGCGATTTCCTCGATTCGCTCGGCTCTTGCGGTGTTGGCGTTAACCTTGACCCCGCAAACCTCGTTATGGTTACGGGCGACGATCCTGCAAAGGCTGTTCACCGTTTGAAGAAGTACATCGTCCACACCCACGCAAAAGACGGCGTTATGCTCAAACGAACCAATCCCGAATATATCTATCGAGTCATTCCCATGCCCGAAGATATGGCAGGAATCACTGCTTTCCGTGAAACTCCTCTTGGAGAGGGAAGCGTTGATTTTAAAGCATACCTCAAAGCACTTGAGGATATCGGCTACCGTGGCTTCCTCACCATCGAGCGTGAGGCCGGTGCAACTCCTGCCGACGACATTACACTTGCAGCAAATTATTTGAGAAAAATAATAAAGGAGAACTAAAACAATGCAAAAGACCATTGCCATTATCGGGTGCGGTAGAATTGCAAACTTTGCACATCTGCCTGACCTTTCCAAAATGGAAGACGTACGCATCAAATATGCGTGTGACCTGCTCATCGAAAAGGCAAACGCCGTAGTTGAAAAGTACGGCGCAGAGCAAGC
>JAZOMJ010000183.1:0-3628 GCA_045653865.1 Eubacteriales bacterium | reverse complement strand
GTGTTTCTGCATCGGCAAATAATTTGTTGTAAATAACTATAAGGAAGTCGCTGAATTTCAGCGGCTTTTTCTTATTCGGTATAGAGTAGATTCTTCCACATTTTCAAAATGCAAAATGCAAAAATGCAATGCACTGATATTAAATTTGTTACGAAAACCATCTTTGCATTTTTTGCGAAAAAGGGGCGAAAAAGCCGTGTTTTGATGGGTTATTTTGGTCAGAAAGTCGCGTTTTTTTCCTTGTTGGATATTAAAGAGGGTTATCCTTTATCGGGACAGCCCTCTTTTTTACGAGTTTTTGGTCTTGTCGTTGGGGTTCGCAATCTTCTTGTACTCTTTTCCGTCATAGACCACAAAGCCGGCCTTCAGCCAACGGGTAATGATGTAGGCGCACTCGCCTTCCATGCCATACTTGCGGCGAAGCTTGACGAGGTCGCTCTTGGTGAAGGGGTCTGGCAGTTCGGAGAGCAGCCTGATGTTCTTCGTTTTGTACATCTCCTTTTTTCCGCGCTCGCGGATTTGGCGGTTCTCCTCGTCCTGCTTGTTGAGCGAGTGGCCGAAGAAGGCCATCTGCTGGAGCAGGGTTTCCGTGGCCACCCAAAGGGCAAAGTCTGTCACCTTCGTCGTTTCGTCATCTTATGTCCCCAAAATTGTTTGTGGGTCTCATTTTGGGAACAAACAACCTACTGACAACCCAATGATGTATTGAATCTCAAATCCATCTCTTACTTCAGATATTTACGGTTTTCTGATTCTTCCAGCACCTGCATCTGCTGAATTGCCACTTGATTCAGCTTAACAAGTCTCTCCGTCTGTGGCATACCATCATTGATAAATACGGCATTGAGATTCTCCATGTTTGAAAGGCAAATGAGCTCGTTGATGCTTGCATAGTCGCGTATGTTACCCTTCTTGTCGGCATTTGCATCGCGCCACTCCTTTGCAGTCATGCCAAACATTGCAACATTCAGCACATCAGCCTCTTCTGCATAGATGAGTGATTTGTGGTACGCATCAATCTCTTCAGGCACGATATTCTGCTTTATGGCATCGGTATGAATACGATAGTTGAGTTTTGAGAGTTCACGTTTGACTGACCAACCGATTTGCTTTTGCTCTTCTTCCTTGAGACGCTGAAATTCTTTGACGAGATACAACTCGAACTCAACCGAAACCCAATTGGCGAACTTGAATGCAATATCACGTTGAGCATAAGTGCCTCCGTTGCGACCAGTTGTGCATACTATACCGATGGCATTTGTCTGTTCTATCCATTTTGTAGGGCTAAGGGTGAAAGCATTACTTCCTGCCTCTTGTAAAAGGGGGTCGAATCCGACCCCTTTAAATTGAGGATTGTTGAGTTTCTCCCAAAGTCCAATATACTCGATAGTATTCTTCAGACGCATCCAGTTCTTCACTACATCCTTTGGCTCCTCTGCGTTTTTCTGACGAGCAATGTCTGTGATGCAAACGTAATCTATACCATTCTGCTGCATGGTGCGGATTAGCGTGTCCTTAACTTGTATATTCGTAACCTTCTTTGCCATAATTATTTAATTATTCGAGGGATTCTCCTACAAAGGGTTCAATATAAGTAATATTTCTTCTTTCGCCAAAGTCCTCTGGCAGGTATGCGTCAAGCTGATCTAAGAGTTGACCCTTACCCCCAGCCCACTTGATAAACGGTTTTGCTTTTGCCATTATTGTACTTTTTTTTCAGTTGAATTTAATAAGTCCTTAACATCAACGTCAAGGAGCTTTGCAATCTTGTCTAATGTCTGTAAGTCTGGTTGTGTCACATTCGAGCACCAACGGCTTGTTGTGGCTACATTAACCCCCAACTGTTCAGACAACCATTTCCCTGTCTTTTTTTGCTCAACAAGAACAACTTTTATTCTATTTAACGCATCCATTGCAAATATATTGATTATGGATGCAAAGGTACATAATTTATTTGTTTTCTATAAGGTGGATAAAGAAAAAGTTTCGGATTGGTTGCTGCGACTCCCCTATGAGGACGAACGTACAGATAACAATCCGAAACTTGATTCTGCTGCAAAGGTAATAAAAGATTTCCAGAATCCATGCATTGAGGGGGAATAAAATGCAAAATGCAAAAATGCAAAAATGCAAAGGAGTGAGTGCAGAACACCAAGCTGGCTTGGGGGTTATGCCGAGCGACGCAGCATTTCGATGATGGAATGTCAAAATGCAAAGGAACGGTTTAGCGAGAGGATTCCCAAATTTATTTGAGGAAGACCGAGCGTGAGTTCCTTTGATGATGGGACATCAAATGCAAAATCCCCGAATCCTTTGAGGGATGAGCAACAAAGACGGAATTGAAATCTGCGGAAATCTGTCGTATCTGCGCAATCTGCGTGCCATTGAACCGCTCATAACGCATTACCAGGAGCAATTTTCTTTACACCCCTACAGGCGCATGGCATGGAAAAATTTACGGCATGGCGTGGCCGTATTTTTTCCCTCTGGATGCCGTTCACAAACCCCATACCACACAAAAAGACATGAATATAAAAAAATATTACAAATAAGCGAAAATAATTCCATTTTTATTTTGTTATTACAAAATAAAGCATTATCTTTGTGGCGGAATTCCAACCAACAAACCAAAAACTAAACTTTAAACCATTAACTCTAAACTTTAACAAAAATGTCAATCAAAATCAAAGCAATCGAGAGAAACGTGGCCTTTGAGAAAGGCACCGAGAAGTGGGCATTCGTGATGCAGCCCGAGTTGTACAGCCGCCTGAACGAACAGAAGGTGGTGCAGGAAGCCGCCCTGCGCAGCGGCATCGGCAAGGGTGCCATCAGCGCAGCCTGGGAAGCCATCGGCGACGTGATCCGCGCCTGGGCAACCGAGGGACACAGCGTGGCTGTGCCAGGACTGGGCACCATGCGCTTGGGCGTGAGAAGCAACTCCGTGGAGAAGGTGGAGGACGTGAACTCCGCGCTCATCACCAGCCGACGCGTCATCTTCACCCCCAGCACCGAAATCAAGGACGAGCTGGCAAAGACCGCCATCAGCATCACCTGCTACGACCGCAACGGCAACGTCATCAAGCAGGTTACCAGCGACGACGACGGCAATGTGGACAACGGCGAGGAACCCGAACCCACGCCCAGCAATCCAACGCCTTCTGACCCCGACACCGGTGGCGAGGATGACGATGACGAAGGAGGGGGATTGGAGGGGTGAGGACCCTCCCCCACCCCCTCCCAAGGGAGGGGCGTATATAGCTATGAGTTGCGAGTTGTGAGCAATGAGTAATGAGCAAAGCGTCTGTAAAGACGCGAAGCCGAAGGCGAATAGCCGCGGGTTCTTGAACCCGTGGAAATAAAAGGAAGAGTAGAAAAAAGCGTCTGTAAAGACGCGGAACGGCAACGTGTCCGAGGACTTGAAAGTCCGTCGGTATTGAAATCCCCCCGTCTTTACAGACGGACTAATTGTAGAACCGACTCGTTGTCCACGGGTTTGAAAACCCGCGGCTATTTAAATTCGCGTCTTTCAGACGCTTAATAGCTAACAGCCAATAGCCAATAGCCAAAGTAAACAAAACATTAACACAATTAAACGCCCGTCCCCCGGCCAACAAGTCTCCCCATAGAG
>JAZOMJ010000182.1:0-3397 GCA_045653865.1 Eubacteriales bacterium | reverse complement strand
CCATCCCTCACTTTCTATCTTTTCTTATATAGTACCACAAAAAAGTAAGAATTGCAATATAAAAAATAAAAAAACCCCTTTCTTTTTCTATTTTATTATGATATACTAAACTTGTATCGGTATGCATACCGAAAAAGTTTGGAGATTTACACCTGAATACAAGGAGGATTTGTATTATGAAAAAAATGAAAGTTGCTATTATTGGTCAAGGACGCAGTGGTCGTGGCATTCACGGCGAGTACTTCCTTTCCAAGTTGAACGACAACATCGAAGTTGTTGCTATTGTTGACGAAATCGAAGAGCGCCGCACAAGAGGCATGGAAGAATTCGGTTGTGACGGTTACGCTTCCTACACCGAACTGTTTGGCCGCAAGGATATCGACCTCATCATCAACGCATCTTTCTCCCACATGCACTATGCAATCGCTAAGGATTGCCTGCAACACGGCTACAACGTGCTCAACGAAAAGCCCTTTGCAAAAACCATCTATGAGTGCATGGATTTGATGAAGACCGCAAAGGAGAACGGCGTTATCATCACCGCTTTCCACCAATCTCTCTACGGTCCTACCGTACTGAAGATGAAGGAAATCATCGCTTCCGGCAAAATCGGTAACGTTAAGCAAATCAACCTGCGTTACTCCAGCTTTGGCCGTCGTTGGGACTGGCAAACTCTGCAATGCTTCTGTGCAGGTGGCGTATATAACACCGCTCCTCACCCCATTGGCATCGCTCTCGATCTGATCGATTGGGATCCCCAAGCAAAGGTTGCATACTCTCACCTCGATATGGCTCTCACCTCCGGTGACGCAAACGATATGGCAAAGCTCATCATCACCGCTCCCGGCAAGCCCATCATCGACGTTGAAGTAAACAGCGCAGACGGTTTCCCGTCCAAGAACTTCAAGGTTATGGGCGACCTCGGCACCATCACTTGCGGTGTAAGCGGTGCAGTAACCGTTAAGTATCTTGTTCCCGACGAGCTTGAGCCTCGCCCGGTTATCTCCACTCCTCTTACCAACCCCGAAACCCGCAAGCCTATGTACTGCGGCGAAAAGCTGCCCCTGCACGTTGAAGAAATCCCCACCGAGGGCGACCCCTTCAGCACCGCTTGCAACCTGTTCTACAACCAAATGTACGAGACCATCATGAACGGTGCTCCTCTGTACGTAACTCCCGAAAAGGCAAGCAAGGCAATCGAGCTCATCGAAGTTATGCACGCTCAAAATCCGCTGCCTGTTAAGTTTTGATTCAAAGGGAAAAGTTTTTTCCACCAACGGAGATAGTCCATGTATAAAATCGCAATCCTTGGGTGCGAAAACACCCATGCCAACAGCTTTTTGCGCCAAATTTACAAAAAGGGCAGACACACCGACATCGAGGTGATTGGCATTTATTCCGATGAGGAAGAGCCTTGCCGCAAACTGCACGAGGAATTTGGCGTGCCCGTTATGGAACGCTATGACGCACTTGTAGGGCAAGTGGATGGCATTATGGTTACGGCACGTCACGGTGACAACCATTACAAATATGCCAAGCCCTATCTTGCATCGGGCATTCCGATGTTCATCGATAAGCCTGTTACCGTAAATGGGGAAGAGGCTGTTGCCTTTATGCGTGATGCCAAACAAAACAAGGTGCGCATTTGCGGCAGTTCCTGCGGCAAGTTCCTCACGGGTGTCGTCGCTCTTGCCGAACAGGTAAAGAGCGGTGAGATTGGCGCCATTCACGGCGGCAACATCTGTGCGCCCATCGAGGTTGACAGTCCTTATGGCGGTTTCTACTTCTATTCACCTCACCTTGTGCAAATGATGATCACTCTCTTTGGCGGTGATGTTCTCGAAGTAGGCGCTATGCAACAAGGGCGCGACGTTGGCATTGTTGCAAAATACCGCGACTATCCCATCACGGGTTCTTACGTGTCCGCAGGCGGACATTTTGCCGCCACGGTGTATGCCGAAAACGGCATTTTCACCGAGCCTTGCGAGCTTCGTTCTTATGCGTTCGAGCGTCAGCTTGACGATATGCACGATCTGCTTGCAGGGGGAGAAATGAAAGAAAGCTACGACGATTTTATCCGTCCCGTTTTCATTCTCGAAGCCCTCAACGCTTCTCTCAAATCCGGCAAGATTGAGCCCGTACGCATCCTGCCCGTATGATGTATACAAAACAGAAAGGTTTTATTCTTATGTTGAAAAAGATTATTAAAGATAAACTGACCGTTAAGATTTTCGAGAACCGTGCGCTTGCAGGTCAAGATGCCGCACGCGACGGTGCTAACGCTATTCGCGAACTGCTTGCAAAGCAAGAATGGGTAAACATCATTTTTGCCGCTGCTCCTTCGCAAAATGACACTCTTGCGGCTCTGTTCCAAGAGCCCGACATCGATTGGACTCGTTGCCGTGCTTTCCACATGGACGAGTACGTTGGCTTTCCCAAGGAAAAGAAAGAAAGCTTTGGTAACTACCTCTATGAGCATGTATTCGGTAAGCTTCCCTTTGGTGAAGTTCACTACGTTGGCGGTGACAACCCCGATCCCGAGGCAGAGTGCCAAAGATATGGCGAGCTCCTCACCAAGTATCCCACCGATATCGTATTCCTCGGCATCGGTGAGAACGCACACATCGCGTTCAACGATCCTTGGGTAGCAGATTTCAACGATCCCAAAAAGGTTAAGCTCGTTCCTCTGGATGAGATGTGCCGCAACCAACAAGTACACGACGGCTGCTTTGCAACCATCGACGATGTACCCACCCACGCATTCACTCTCACCATTCCCTCTTTGACAGCGGCAAAGGTGATGATCTGCACCGTTCCTGCGGCTACCAAGGCAAACGCTGTTTACAACACCGTTAAGGCTGATATCACCGTAGACGTTCCCGCAACCATTATGCGTCTGCACGACAACGCAACCATGTACTGCGATGCAGACAGTGGAGCAAAACTGTTATGATGACACAAATTATCAACGGCCGCATCATTAAGGACGGCAAAATCACCGAGGGCAGCTTGTATTTTGCCGATGGCAAGATCCTTTGCTCTTGCGAGGCAGAAAAGCTTGGCGCGCCCGATCGCGTAATCGATGCCAAGGGTAACTACGTTTCGGCAGGCTTTATTGATTTGCACCTGCACGGCGGAGGAGGCTATGACTTCCTCGACGGCACCGAAGAGGCATTCGAGGGCGCGGCTGCTTTCCACGCAAAGCACGGCACCACGGCTATGTGCCCCACGGCAACCTCGGGCGAGTTCGAATCCACGCTCGAAATGTTCCGTTGCTACAAGGTAATCAAGGAAAAAGACCGTCTCGGCTCCGATTTTATCGGTTTGCACATGGAGGGACCCTACTTCGCACTTTCTCAAAAGGGCGCGCAGGATCCTCGCTACGTGCGTGATCCCG
>JAZOMJ010000181.1:0-2674 GCA_045653865.1 Eubacteriales bacterium | reverse complement strand
GTTTCGTAGATGTATTTGATATGACTGTAATCGGTGGAAACGCCATACGCAATCAGCACGTCGGCACCTTCGAAGATGCGCTTGATCTCGGGAACAAGATCATCGAGATGCGGTGCATCCGCAACCATTTCGGGGGTGATGCCGTGAATTTTTTCGGTTTGCTTCCACTTCTTTTTGTGGTCGGGTTTTACCAGAGTATCCATAATAATTTTGCCGTTGCCATCGGTGATGGAAATCGACAAAATTTCATCGTGCGTGTAAACGCCTGTGAGTTCCAAGTCGAAAAAGAGAACGCGATCACGCTTCATGCCGTAATGCGCGGCACGGTGCAAATCTCCCTCGGCACGGCGAAGGGCAAGATCCTCGGCAAAGCAAGCTTGACACAGCTTGCGACGAAAACGTACGTCTTTGCCGCAATGCACACACATCAAGGGGCGACGAATGGCGGTTTTCTTATCGTAAAAATAGATAATGCTCTTGTCGCTGCGCAGAGTGTAGGCAACAGGCTCTTCGATAACGTCATAATTCATTTGCGAGAGACGCTCAACTGTGTAAAAACCGCAAGCCGCGGCACGTTTTGTGCTCATGCGCACAATTTCGGCACCGCTATCCAAGGTCATCGTCTCGGTCTTTTGCGTGGGAGCATACCAAAGCTCGGGGGGGGCTTCCGCCACGCGGGCGGGATCAAAAAAGTATGTAATGCTGCCATCCTCATTTTCAAGGAAAGCGGCAGGGTCTCCAACCGGCATCAAGTGCATGCGGTTGAGAACCTCACGGGTGAGATAGTTTTTTCTCTCTGCATCTGCCAGAGAGAAGTGCGGAATGGTTGCGCCGGAGCGCAGCTTCATATCGGTTTTCAAAAAATCCTCCTTACCGTCCTGTACCAGCCGCATACACGCCTGCGCAATGGGCAGCGGATGCCGGTTTCAAAAACGGTTTTGCTCATTTTTGCTGTGAGCTCTTCGGTGTCGCTGGCACACCCCTTGGTGTGCGCAATAGTTTGCTTACAATCGGCCTGAATAAAACACAGATATAGTTATTATATCATAATAAAGAAGAACTTGCAATACCTTTGCAAAATTTATATCTGCTTTTTTGGCGTTTTCTTAGCATTTTTCTCTCATTTTTAATAATAAGAATAATTCTTATTTTAGATTTTTAGGCTTTTTTGCTTGTTTTCGGCAAAGGGTACGCAGGCAAGAAAGGGCTTTGTCAAGTCCTCCAACCTCGTCGATGATACCGTATTTTACCGCTTCTTGCCCCTCGATAATGGAGCCGCAATCGGTGACGAGCTGATCGGGGCGCATCATCAATTCCTCTACCACATCGGGGTGCGCTTGGGAATGAGAGCAAATAAAACCAACAATTCGTTTTTGCATTTCTTGCATATAGCGAAAGGATTGCGGCACGCCCACCACCATTCCGCTGATGCGAACGGGATGAATGGTCATCGTGGCACTCGGCACAATAAAGGAGCGCTTTGCCGCCGTAGCGAGCGGCACGCCAATCGAGTGTCCGCCACCAAGCACCAAAGAAACGGTTGGCTTTGTCATAGATGCAATCATTTCAGCAAGAGCCAAACCCGCCTCCACATCACCGCCCATGGTGTTCAAAATCACAAGCAAGCCGTCCACATCATCATCTTCTTCAATTGAAACGAGAAGCGGAATGATCTGCTCGTATTTGGTTGCTTTTTGCCCCTCGGGTAAAATATAATGTCCCTCGATTTGCCCAATGATGGAAATACATTGAAAGCGCTCGCGTGCGTTTTCGGCAATGCTTCCACCGCTCATTTCGATGTTTTCAAGCTGAATTTGTCGAGCCTCTTCGCGATTTTTTTCAAGATTTGTATTTTTCTCTTGTTCTGCCATTTTTGACCCCCGTATGTGCGTTTTTTCGTATTTTTGATTATCATATCCAATATTTTTTTATTTATAACGAAAGAATTGTTAAAAAATTATCTTTACAAATGTCTTTTTTTGTGATATAATAATGTAGTATGGAATACTGTGGGCTGATTTTGGCTCACAAAGAATAAATATTAGTGAAAAAGAAAGGCTTTCGAAATTATGGAAAACAAGATCCTGATTGAAACTTCCGCACGTCACATTCACCTGACTGCAGAGGCAGTTGAAATTCTTTATGGCAAGGGTGCAGAGCTCACCGTAAAAAAGGAATTGAGCCAACCCGGTCAATATGCCGCAGGCAACGAAAAGATCACCCTCGTTGGCCCCAACGGCAAAACGCTCGCAGTTAGCGTTCTCGGCCCCACAAGACCTGCTAACCAAGTTGAGCTTTCCTTCTCCGACGCTCGCGTTCTCGGTCTGAAGGACGTTCCCGTTCGCGAGAGCGGCGACGTTGCAAACACCCCCGGTCTCAAGATGGTAGGCCCCGCAGGTGAAGTTGAAATCACCGAAGGCGTTATCATTGCAAAGAGACACATCCACATGACCCCCGCTGACGCTGAAAAGATTGGCGTTACCGATAAGCAAATCGTTAAGGTTCGCCTTGACACCGAACGTCCCCTCATTTTTGATGACGTTGTTTGCCGTGTAAACCCCAACTTTGCACTTGCTATGCACATCGACACCGATGAGTGCAACGCTGCTTGCGCATTCGGCACCGTTTACGGCGAGGTTATCAAGTCGGATCGTAGCCATGTCGTTCTGTGGGC
>JAZOMJ010000180.1:0-21076 GCA_045653865.1 Eubacteriales bacterium | reverse complement strand
AGCTTTTGCTATTGACACGGGTTGTTTTTTGTGCTATAATGAGGGCATCCGGTTATTTTCTAAGATTTGGAGGAATATATGAAAACTTTATTGATTTTGGTAGACGGTATGCGTTCTGATGCGCTTGCAAATTGCCAAGCGGCACAAAAGGTGCTCGCAAATGCGGTCTACACGCTCGATGCGCAAACGGTTATGCCGTCGGTTACACTGCCTTGCCATATGTCGCTTTTCTTTAGTTCCTCGCCCGAAGACCATGGAACGGTTAGCAACACTTACACACCGCCCAAACGCCCCATTTTAAGCCTGTTTGACGTCTTTGCAATCGAGCACAAGGGTGTTGCATCCTTTTACAGTTGGGGGCAGTTACGCGACCTCTGTCACCCTGCATCGTTGGATTATTCCTTGCTTATCAAAGGTGCCACACACGGGTGGGAGAACGCAAACAACCGCCTGACCGATGCTGCTATTGGATATATAAACGGAAATATGCCGGAGCTTACTTTTCTCTATCTCGGATATACCGACGAGGCAGGACACGCTCACGGTTGGATGAGCGAGCAGTATATGTACTCATTGGAAAATAGCTGGGAAAACATTGCACGCATTATGGAAGCCATCCCCAAGGATTATGCGGTGATTATCACAGCCGACCACGGCGGTCATGATTACACACACGGAACCGACAAGCCTGAGGATATGACCATTCCGCTCGTTTTTGCAGGTGCAGAGCGTGAAATGATTGGAAACCTTGAGAATGTTACAATTATGGATATTGCGCCCACCATAGCGGCGCTTTCCGGTGTATCCCCCAGTCCCGATTGGAAAGGGAAGTGTCTATTAAAAACGAAACAATAAACCCAACGGGTAAAAACAAAGGACAGAGAACACAAGGTTCTCTGTCCTAATTTTGTTATTTGAAAATATTAAGCGATGGTTTCCTCGCACTTGTCACACTTGTTGTCGGTGTCAACATCGGTGTGATTGGTGGTTTGTGCGCCGCGGTTGTGACCGCAGAGCTCACACTCGGTAGAGCAAGGATAATTGTAGTAGTGTTTAGCTTCTTTTTGAGCACCGCAAACATTGCATTCGGTGTCACAAACATCACTGTAAATGCAGCCGGGAGCCATTTGGCGAGTTGCACCGCAAATTGTGCATTGGTTAGCATTGCAGTTTGCATATACGTGCAGAACTCTGCGAGTTTCGCCACAAACGTTACATTCGGTATCGCAATCATTGGTCCAATCATGCGCGGTTGTGCGAGTTGTGTTGCAAATGTTGCAAGTGGTGTCACAGTCGTTGGTGTAAACGTGATCGTTTACTTGGCGGGTTGCGTTGCAAATGTTGCAAGTTGTGTCACAGTCGTTGGTGTAAACGTGCTCGGTTGTGCGAGTTGTGCCACAAATGTTGCAATCGGTGTCGCAAGCATTGGTGTAAGCATGCTCGGTTGTGCGAGTGTGTGTGCAACCATCGTTGTTGCAGGAGTTATCGCAAGCATTGGTGTAAACGTGCTTGGTTTGACGAACGTATCCGCAACCTTCAACGTTACAAACCGCATCACAATCGTGGTCATAAACGTGAGCGATTGTGCGCTTTGAACCACAGCTATTACAGGTATCATCGCAATCGTGATCGTAAACGTGTTCGGTTACGCGGTTTTCTGTGCATTCAGGGTTGTTGCAGTTGGTATCGCAATCGTTATCCCAAATGTGCTTAATTTCGCGAATTTCACCGCAATTGTCGCAGGTATCATCGCAATCGTGACTGTAAGCGTGATTGGTTACACGGGTGTAAGTGCAGCTTGCGTTGTTGCAAAGGGTATCGCAATCATCATCAAAGCTGTGGGTAATTACACGAGTTGCTCCACATTCGTTGCACTTGTTGTCGCAATCGTTGTCGTAAACGTGTCTGGTTACACGAGTAAAGTAGCAATTTTCTTCGTTGCAAACGGTGTCGCAAGCGTTGTCCCAAACGTGTTTAACAACATCGGTTCTGTCATGGGGACAAGCCTTGCAGAAGAGGTCGTGATCGTTATCAACTACGTGAGGCGCGTTACGGTAGTAACCGCAACCGGGAGTGTTACAAGTATCGTCACAATCGTTTGCGTAAACGTGTTCGATGGTGCGAACGTATCCACAACCTACATTGTCACAAACGGTATCACAAGCGTGGGTGTAAACGTGACCATTGATCAAACGGATGTATCCACAGTTGTTACAAGTGTCATCACACGCACTGTCATAAACGTGGGTGATGGGGCGTGTGTGTCCGCAAAGTTCGCAGCTGATGTCGCAATCGTGTGCGTACTCATGGGAAACTTCGCGAGTTGCACCACAAACATTACATTCGGTATCACAAACATTGCTCCAATCGTGCTTGGTTGTGCGAGTGTAGTTGCAATTGGGGGCATTGCAAGTGGTATCGCAAGCGTTATCCCAAATATGATTGATTTCGCGCGTTGCACCGCAAATGTTACAATCGGCATCGCAACGATCAACATCGTAAACGTGGTTACCTACTTCGCGAGTTGCGCCGCAAATGTTGCAAGTGGTGTCGCAAACATTGCTCCAAACGTGATTGGTTACGCGAGTGTAGTCACAGCCAGGGTTGTTGCAGGTGGTATCGCAATCGTTGGAGAAAGCGTGGCCGGCAACTTCGCGTGTGTATTCGCAGTTTTCCATGTTGCAGTCGGTATCGCAATCGCTATCGAATACATGGTCTACCTTGCGTTCAAATCCGCAAACATCACAAACAGTGTCGCAAAGACTGCTGTAAACGTGAGCAGGGTTGGGAACTTCGCGTGTATCACCGCAAACGTTACAAGTGGTGTCGCAATCGTTATCGTATGTGTGAACGGGCATACGGATGAGGTCGCAACCTGCGCAGTCTACATCACAACCACTTTCAAAATCGTGTTCAATTGCGAGGAGGTGTTGACACAGGGTGCAGCAATCGTAGTGATAGAATGCATCGCGGCCTGCGTATTCATAATTGTGAGGTGCAATTCTTACGTGGTCACAGTTCTCACGGTTACAGGTTGTGTCACAGATATCGGTGTATTCGTGGGGATCTTCACGTTCGTAGCGGCAAACATCGCAGAAAGCATCACAAGCGTCACTATAAACGTGAGGATAGGGTGTGCGTTTTGCACCGCAAACGTTACAGTCGTCATCGCAATTATGATCATAAACGTGAGGGGGAACGGTGCGTGTCTTTCCGCAAACGTTACAGGTGGTATCACAAGCGTTAGAGTAAACGTGAGCGGGAACTTCGCGAACATGTCCGCAAGCTACGCCATCCTCACCCTCGCCAACTACGTTACAAGTAGTGTCGCAAGCGTTGTCATAAACGTGGTCTTCTACTTCGCGAACTGCGCCGCAAACGTTACAGGTGGTGTCGCAAGCGTGATCGTAAACGTGATCGGAAACGCTGCGTGTCTTGCCACAAACATTACAATCAGTATCGCAATCGTGGTCGTAAACGTGATCGGGAACGCTGCGTGTCTTTCCACAAACGTTACAAGTCTTGTCGCAAGCGTTGTCATAAATGTGAGCGGGAACACTGCGTTTTGCGCCGCAAACGTTGCAGTTGGCATCGCAAGCGTTGTCATATTTGTGGGTGATGGTGCGAGTGTATGTACAACCCTCAACGTTACAATCGGTATCGCAAGCGTTATCGAAGTCATGTTCTCTAAGAGCTTCGCGAACGTGTCCACAACCGTTTGCACATTCTGTATCGCAATCACTCAAAAACTTGTGAGGAGCTACTCTGGTTTCGGGACAGTTTTCGTTGTTACAGTTGGTGTCGCACTCATCTGTCCAATCGTGTTCCTTGTGGGGAATCCATTCCCACTTAGCGGTAACGCTAATGTTTTCGGTTACGGGTGTTTCAGGGTCCCATTCAGATCCGTCTTTGTCCGAGAACCAACCCAAGAAATTGAATTCATCCTTTTGGGGAGCTTTGAGGTCGGTAGCAACACCGCCGTAGTTGACCTTGAGAGTTTCGGAAACACCATCAACCGTATAAGTTACGGTTTTAGGACCGAAAAATACCAGGGCGCAAACAGCAATTGCCACCAATGTGAGCAAAACCAACCCTACAATGAGGCCGGCATTGTTCTTTTTCGGGGATTTCATGTTAGACATTTTCTTTTCCTCCTAAAAATACGTAAAATGTTTGCGTTGTGGGGGGTATTAGAACATACTTTCCCACCTATAAGAGTTACATTAAATATTATAACATTGTATTACTACAAAGTCAAGAGTTTTTTAGAAAAAAACGGATATTTTGCAAAACAATAGTTAGTGTTTTGAGCACAAAATGACAAGAAATGAGAAAAAAATGGAAAACAGGCACAATTAAATAGAATTTGTATTTTGCCGCAAGCTTTGATAGGGTGTTTTGCCCGTGATGGATTTGTAAACGCTGATGAAATAAGAGATGCTATTATATCCGCAACGCGTGGCGACCTCGCTGACCGATGCGCTGCCGCGGCAGAGCAATTTTTCGGCTTGATTGATGCGCGTGCGGTTGAGGTATTGCTTAAAGGTCATACCCGTTACACGGCGAAAGCTGCGCGAAAAATAACTGTAGCTCATGCCAAGACCGCGCGCGAGTTCTTGTTCGTCCATATCCTCGGCATAGTGGTTGCGCACATAAACCATTGTGTTGTAAATGAGTGCCGCCGTTTGGGTGTGCGGTGTCTTTTCCTCGGTGGGGGAATCGCTGCGCAAAATTTCGACCAAAAGCTCCATGATTTTGAGCTTAATTGCCACCTGTGATGCGTATTTGGGGCTTTCATGTTCGGCAATCAGCGAGTTGAGTGCGGCTTTAAGAGGTGTGCCCGCAAGCTCCTCGCGACGCCAAATACTTTTGCTATCCTTGCGGTTGATGGCAAAGCGCATCACATATTCGGCACCCTCTTCCTCGGTGGAAAACTGCAAAAAGAAAGCGGGCGAAATCTTAATTACGTAATATTCGTTCTCGGGCAATTTTTTTGTAAAAACGTGATGAATGGCATTGGAGCAAAAAAGTACAAGATCGCCTTTTTCAATCTCATATTCCACGCCATCCAAAAGGACGGTATAGGAGCCGTTTTTGACGTATAACAGCTCTACGGCTTTATGAATATGCGCCGCACAAGCCACAGATGATGGCGGTGTGGCTTGCAAAAAGAACTCTGTTCCGTCGCCAACAATCTTTGGCAGTTCCACTTGAATGTTGTTCAAATTCATTTCTGTTTTCCTCGCAGGACAAATTTGTTATATTTTTTGGCAATTCTATTATAGCATTTTTTTATTAAAAAGTCTATAATAAAATTAGAAATTTAGCAAGTTTTTTCAAAAAACGCCAAAAATGTTGGGGCGTAGCTTTCAAAAAACAGAACAAAAAGGAGAAACACACTATGGAAAGAATCGTAAAAATCGGTATTATCGGATGCGGCGGTATTGCCAACGGCAAGCACATGCCCGCACTCTCTCGCATTCCCAACGTCAAAATGGTTGCATTTTGTGACCTTATTCCCGAAAGAGCCGAAAAGGCGCGCACCAAGTACGGCACACCCGATGCAAAGGTATACGTAGACTATAAGGAACTTTTGAAGGATGAAGAAATCGAGGTTGTTCACGTGCTCACTCCCAACCGCGAGCACGCACAAATCACCGTAGATGCACTTTATGCGGGCAAGCACGTTATGTGCGAAAAGCCGATGGCAAAAACTGCGGCAGATGCACGCCGCATGTACGAAGCGGCTGTTGCAACCGGCAAAAAGCTGACCATTGGTTACCAACATCGCCAAAAGCCGCAAAGTATTTATGCAAAGAGATACATCGATTCCGGTGCGCTTGGCGAAATCTACTATGCAAACTGCTATGCAATTCGTCGTCGCGGCACGCCCAACTGGGGTGTATTCCTTGATGCCGAAGCACAAGGCGGTGGCCCCATCATCGATATTGCAACCCACTCTCTCGACCTTACCCTCTATTTGATGAACAACTACGAGCCCGAAATGGTTGTTGGTAAAACCCACAAAAAGCTTGAGCATCCCGAAGCCGGCAACATTTGGGGCGACAACGGTGTTAGCACCACTCCTCTTGAAGAAGCCGCTTGTGCATTCATCCGTATGAAGAACGGTGCCACCATTATGCTTGAAACCAGCTGGGCGCTCAACACCTCCGAGCCCATCGAAGAGGGCAGCTGCACGCTTTGCGGTAGCAAAGAAGGTTTGCAAATTAAGAACAACGTGCTCAAAATCAACAAGATTGAGTTCGACCGTCAAACAGAGACCAAGGTTGATACCAACGCAGGTGGCGTAGCATTCTACAGCGGTGCATCCTCCAACGCAATCGACGTAGAAGCCGCTAACTGGATTCGCTCGATTATCGAGGATACCGACCCCGTTGTTATGCCCAAGCAAGCGCTTGTGGTTTCCGAAATTCTGGAAGCGATTTACGAATCCTCCAAAACCGGAAAGCCGGTCTATTTCGCATGAAGATAGCGGTATTTGGCGTTTGGCACGTCCACGCCCCCGACTACACCCGCCGAGCACAAGCCCACGGTGAGGTAATCGGTTTTTATGAAAAAAACGATGCTCTGGCAGAGGATTTTGCAAAACAGTTTGGTCTTTACCGCTTTGCAACCCCCGAAGAGCTTTTGGCAAGTGATGCAGAGGGTGTAATTGTTTGCTCCGCATCCTGCGATCACGCCGAGGATCTGATTCGCATCGCGAATGCGAAAAAGCACATCTTTACCGAAAAGGTATTGACACTTACCGATGAAGAAGCGCTTCGCGTAAAAGATGCGGTAGAAGCCAATGGCGTATCGCTGACGATTTCTCTTTTCCAAAAATATCTCGGCTCGCGCATTGCCGTAAAAGAGGTAGTGGAGAGCGGTGAGCTTGGAAAAATCAACTACGTGCGCTTCCGCAACTGTCATTCGGGCAGCATCAACAACTGGTTGCCCACGCACTTTTATAATGCAAAAGAGTGCGGCGGCGGTGCCATGATCGACTTGGGCGCGCACGGAATGTATCTCATTCATTGGCTTCTTGGCATGCCTGTGTCGGCAACGTCTGCTTTTACCTTGGCTTGCGAAAATGCTGACGCGAATGCGAAAAACGCAGACCGTGTAGAGGATAATGCGGTTACGGTGATGTCTTTTGAGGGCGGTGCGATTGCCATCAACGAGACGGGATTTTGCTCCAATTGTGCACCTGTTGTATTTGAAGCACACGGCGAGCGCGGATTTGTTCGCATGGAGGATGACCGCATCATCAAGCGCACGCAAGCCACCGGTGGCAAGCCCGTAGAGGTTGCGCCTGCTCCCAATCAAGACCTTCCCATCATTCAATTTGTCAAAGGCGAAATCCAGCCCGGTTGCGGCATGGACGAGGCCATCGCCCTGACACACATGATGGTAATGGCTTATAATTGATAGTGTTTTGTGGGGAAAACTTCTTGCAGAAGAACATCGCAACGTTCCGTTGCTACGATAATATTTCGCAAGCGAAATATTATGTTTTCCCCACACCCCTTTCAAGAACTCTCTAACAAAAAATATCGAAAGCAACTCTAAAGATACGGATAGACGGGAGACGCGTACCTTCATGGTGCGCTTTTGCTATCGCGAACGGTCAGGGGCCACCGAGACCCTGCCCGTTAAGAAAGTTGTTTTGCATCAAATAATACTTGTAGGGGAGGGGCAATTTTTGCGAAGCAAATTTGCCACGAAGCAAAGCGGAGTTTGCTTGCATCCCGCCGAAAAAACAAACGTATATCGCAAACAAACAAGCGAGCCGCATTGCGGCTCGCTTGTTTGTTATTTTATTCTCTGATGTCACCATCGGTGCAATGAATCGTATAATGACGGTTTGCGTCAAACCAATCGAGCTTTTTTAAAATGGCATTCCATTGCTCGCAGGTGCCTTGGTAGGTGATGTCTGTGAGATTTTCGCATAACAAAAATGTATTTGTTCCTATGTTAGTAACACTGTCGGGGACTATAACGTTGGCAAGCTTTTCGCATCTCATAAATGCACCATCTTGAATAACCGTGACTCCATTCGGTATGATAATGATGCTGAGATTGATACAATTATCAAAGGCAATTTCGCCAATGCTGGTGAGCGTGTCGGGAAGACGTATGCTTGTGATCTGTTGGCAATTTTGAAACGCCATATTTCCGATAGCGGTGATCGGCAAATCGTTATACAAATCGGGGATGAAGATTTCGGTTTTGGATTCGTCAGCAATAAAATCGCTCAAGGTATAGCTTTTTCCGTCCTCGTTGAGTGTAAGAATGAAGCCCTCCTCCGACAGAATGGATGGACATTGTGTGCAGACGTTGTTGACAAACCGATGTTGGGGAGAAAAAAATTCAACCTCAATATTCTCGCCATCCTCGGAGAATGTCTCTCCGCAAACGCTACAAAGCCAACATGCGCTATATCCCCACTCGGTGCAAGTGGTTTCTTTGGCAGGAATAAACACCGTAGTGTGCTCGGTTGCGGGAACAACCTCTTGCGCTTTGAGAATTTTACCGCAATCGGCACATTGTTCGCCTGCGGTCAAACCGTCCTTGGAGCAAGTGGGTTCTGTCGATGCAAGAACGGTTATTTTGTGTTCGTGCGGTGCGGTTGTGTTTTCGGGAATGGGGGTGGTTTCTTGTTTTGGGGATTCCTCTTGGGAAAGATTTTGCGTTTGATCTTGAGGGGAAACAGCGTTACAGGATGCCATCATCCATAAAGCGGCAACCAAACAAATAAGAATTGCAATTTTGAAAATGTTTTTCATTTTTTCCTCCTGATTTTTCATTTTTTAAGTTTTGATTACATTATAGCACACCCCCAACCAAAGGTCAAATCCTTTTTGTGCCATAATGCTCTCTATCCTAATAAACGAAAATCAAGGTGCACATATCACTCATTTTTTTGATGTCGGTGAAAAATATTTTGAATTATTCAAATTTTGTACGCGGTCTTGATTCCTTGTAGGGGATGACGTCCTCGGCATCCAAAAAAAAACAAACGTATACCGCAAACAAGGGCGGGCGATTCACGAATCGCCCCTACAACCAAATTTTAATATTCACCGTAGGGGATGACGTCCTCGGCATCCCGAAAACAAACGATTATTGTGTGTGAAACGGGAGGGGAGACCCCTCCCCTACGAGAGAGAATATTATTTTTGTAGGGGAGCGGAGGAAGTGAAGAGTGCAGAATGCAGAGTGCAGAGTGCAGAGTTATAAGATTCCGTGTAGGGGAGGCGTTTCGCCTCCCGTAAAAAACAAACGCTTATCGTAAATAAAAACGGGCGACCACAGATCGCCCGTTTTGCTGCTTTTTAACAAACGTTATACGTTTTCTTGAA
This sequence comes from Eubacteriales bacterium, assembly GCA_045653865.1. GTDB lineage: Bacteria > Bacillota > Clostridia > Oscillospirales > CAG-272 > UMGS1865. The sequence goes on along the minus strand of JAZOMJ010000180.1, from coordinate 11,714 downwards.
TCATTTGGTTAATTTTCTCTCTGATTGCGAGGAGCGGTTCGGCGGAGGTTGCGCATCTGTCAAAACGGATTTCTTCGCCAAAGATGTTCTCGAGTTCCTCTATCACGCTCTCGCGGCCGACGAGTTGTTCCGCCAAACGGAATGCGCGCGCGTCCTGCAACGCCTCATAAAAGGAGAGAATACGAATCGATTCGAGAGCCTCACCGTTTTGTGCGGGATAAACCGAAAAAGCATCTCCCGCAGGGAACATAAATCCCGCGCAGGTATCCAGGTAGGGGTTGATGGGGTTGCGCGAGAGGGAACTGTTGTAGAAATTATATCCCCAATGCAAAAATCCAACAATGTTGAATTTATAAAAATGCAATCCGATGGAGCGCGTGCGCCACAGTGGCATTGCAATAAAGCGATTGGATACGCCCTTGTCTTGCGAACAGCAATAGTATGTCCAAAGTCCGGGCACGCCTGCTTCAATAAAGGGAACAATGTGATCGTTGGAGGGGATGGGAAGCTTGACCAATCCATCTTGGTAGAATTCAAAATTGGAGAGTGCATCCATAATGGGGTAATCTTCCAAAATATCCTCTACCACCGCCTTTGCGGCACGGTAATTATCGATGTGCAACTGGTTTGGCTCGTCCGAGAGGTGGAAGTAGCAACGTCTGTCGTCACCGCGTGCCTTCATATGGCCGAGGAAAGCCGTCAGGAAGGCGCGCAGATATTGGGAGTACTCTTCACTCGTGGCGGCACTTTCCCAGCCGAAAATGCGCTTATATTCGCCATCTACGGTAGCCATAATTTTGGGTGCGCTTCTCGCGCCCCATTGGGTAAAGAGGTGTGCGATTTCAAAATAACGAATGCCTACGCGGTTGCACATTTCAATCCAACGGTCGAGTTTATCAAATTGGAAAGAATATTCACCGTTATTCACAATTACGTCCACGAGCTGCACGGTTTTGCGCTCTCTGCCCATTGCGGTGTCAAGGGGAGGGGTGTGGACGGGTGTGAGTAGCATATTGATGCCGTTTTTGGCGGCAGTTGCGGCAAAATTTTCTACAATGCGCCAATGCTCCTCGCTCCAAGGATCTACGTTATAGTAGTTTGCCAAGCAGTCACAGTGGAACCATTGGGTCAAAATCATTTGTTGCGGTGGCAGGAGCGCATCGATAATTGTCAGCGTGAGTGCGTTTTCGGCGAGAATTGTACTCGCTCCATCCACAAAACGCAAAGTGACGGTGTGCTTTCCCGCAGGGAGGCGTTCGGCAAGGTCGATTTCAATCCAAACCGATTGCAACTGTCCACGCATCACCGCCAAGCCGCCGTGTTGCATCGGCACAAGCAGGTCGGGGTAAAGTCCCGGTGTGGTGCGCAAAAAGTTGCCGTCACCATTCTCTGCAAGCCCCGGAATGGTTACGGGAACGCTCGTCACGTGGCGAATGGTGTAGAGTTCTTTGTCAATGCCCTCTATTTGCAAGCGGTGGTTATTGGCACGGTAGGGGAGAGCGGTGTTGGTTTCATCATCTGTATAGAAGAATTGAAAGGATACGCGCTCGTTTTTGAGTGCCGAAAGATGCGAGAGGGTGGGGTATGCTTCGATATTGCTATCCAAAAAGCATTTTTCCAAAGACGAAACAATTTTTGTTTGAATCATTTGTGTGTTTCCTTTCGGGAAAGGTTGTTACCTACAGTATAACATATTTTGCTTATTTTTGCAAGAATTTGTGACAAAAGAATGGTATAAATCGTTCAAAAAGTAGAAATTCAGCAAAACTATTGAAAAAGGCTACAAGATGTGCTATAATAAACTGGGCGAGTTTGGAGCCCATTGATATGCAAAATTCCCGAAAGGAGAAATATATATGAAAATTGCATTGATTGCACACGACAAGAAAAAAGAAGATATGATCAATCTTGCTGTAAAGTACCGCGATGTATTGGCTCCCCACGAGTTGTACGCAACGGGTACCACAGGCACGATGGTTATGGGTGAGACGGGATTGCGCATCACACGTATGAAGAGCGGCCCTCTTGGCGGTGACCAACAGATTGGTTCGATGATTGCAGAAGGCAAGCTCGATTTGGTTATCTTCTTGCGCGACCCCCTTACGGCACAGCCGCACGAGCCTGATGTATCGGCTTTGTTGCGCCTTTGTGACGTACAAAACATCCCGCTGGCAACCAACGTACACAGCGCGGAAATCATGCTGGAGCACATTGGTTGATTCGGCATCTTACTTTTGGATAAAATCATTCAAAATACGGAAGGAAAAAGACAACAATGAATGCTGTGATGAATTTTTTGTTTGAAAACAAGAATTTTCAATTGCTTGAAATGATTCTCGGACTTTGCCTCTTCCTTTTTGGTATGAACCTGATGGGAGAAGCGCTTGAACGTCGCGCAGGTACGGCTTTGCGTTCCTTGCTCGGCAAGCTGACTACCAACAAGCTGGCGGGCTTTTTAACAGGTCTCGGTGTTACTGCCGTTATTCAAAGTTCTTCTGCAACCACGGTTATGGTCGTCGGTTTTGTTAACTCGGGACTCATGACGCTCAAGCAAGCCATCAACGTCATTCTCGGTGCAAACGTCGGTACAACCGTTACTGCTTGGATTCTCAGCTTGAGCGGTATTGAGGGCGGTGGCATTATGCAGCTTTTCAAACCCACAACCTTTACGCCTATCCTTGCACTTGTGGGCATCATTATGTATATGTTCCTCAAAGGGGAAAAGAAAAAGGACACGGGTATGATCCTTTTGGGCTTTGCTACCTTGATGTTTGGTATGGAGACTATGTCGGCAGCCGTTAAGGGACTTGCAAACGTGCCCGAATTTACCCAACTGTTTACCATGTTCGAGAACCCCATCCTCGGTCTTTTGGCAGGTGCGGTGCTGACTGCTATCATCCAATCCTCGTCGGCATCCGTCGGTATTCTGCAAGCACTTGCCGCAACGGGTGGCATCACCTACGGTGCGTGTATCCCGATTATTATGGGTCAAAACATCGGTACCTGCGTAACCGCGATGATCTCCTCTGTGGGTACCACCAAAAATGCAAAAAGAGCAGCGTTCGTGCATCTTTCCTTCAACGTGCTTGGTGCAGTCCTGCTTTTAATCGTCTTTTCCGTTCTGCGTGCTATTTTCGTACCCGCTCTCCTCGGGGTTGCGGCAAGCGAATTTGGCATTGCGGTTGCACACTCTATTTTCAACGTGGCTTGTGTGCTTATCTTCCTGCCGCTCTCGGCACTGCTTGAAAAGATTGCACTCACACTCATTCCCGATGCAAAAGTTCCAGAAATTGTTTCCGAACTCGACGATCGTTTGCTTCAAACTCCTCAGCTTGCCTTGGAGCGTTGCCGCGTTATGGTAGGAGAGATGGCAACTGCTGCAAACAACTCTATCGTTGCTGCATTGGGATGCCTTGAAAGCTACACCGAAGCTGCCGCGCAAGACGTGCGTGATGCAGAAGATTTGACCGACCACTACGAGGATATTCTCGGCACTTATCTTGTTAAATTGGGAAGCCGTCAAATCGGTGAATCCAACAGTGCCGAAACCACCGAGCTGCTTCGCCTCATTGGAGACATCGAGCGCATTGCCGACCACAGCGTTAACATTCTCGAATCTGCCGAGGAATTGCGCGAAAAGGATTTGCAATTCTCTCCCAAGGCAAAGGGCGAGCTTGCCGTTTTGATAGCTGCTACACACGAAATTTTGAATTTGACAATGTCTGCAATCTCCACGGGAGACTTGCACATTGCCGCTAAGGTTGAACCTTTGGAAGAAATTATCGATGACCTCAAAGAGGAGCTCCGTACCCGTCACAGCATCCGCCTCAGCCAGGGCAACTGTTCCATCGAGACGGGCTTTGTATGGTCTGACCTGCTCACAAACCTTGAGCGTATCTCCGACCACTGCTCCAACGTGGCAGGTTGCATCATCGATACTGCACACCACAACCTCAATCTGCACGAATCTATGCGTGCTATCCATGACGATACGTTCTTCAAAGAACAACTCGGTCTCTACAAAGAGCAATATAAGCTTGCATAATTTGATAAGAAATGCGGGGGAACCTTTTTCAGCGAAAAAGGTCCCCCCGCCTCTCTTCCCAAAAGCACTTGCCAAAAATAGCAAAGGGATAGCGTAAAATTGTAATCTCTTGTTATTTCTTAGCTCGTAGGGTCTCGGTGGCCCCTACGAGCTTGCGACAGCAAAAGCGCGCAATATGGCGGCGCGTCGGCTGTCTATTTGTGAACTAACGATTCTATTTAGAGATTTGTTGTGCGAAAGTTCTTGAAAGGGGTGTGGGGGAAACTTCTTTTAAGAAGTTTTCCCCACAAATTTATTTACTTTTCATTTTTTATTGCACCAAATGCTTTGGCAATCTCCATTACCACGAGGGGAACGAGGATAAGACCAAGGGCAATCAGATACATATGAGCGGGCAGGGTAACCATGCCGAACGCGATGCCAACGGGTGTGAAGAGCACGAGGGCTACAAGTGCGATGGAAGCCAGAGCCGCGAGGTTGAGCGTGCGGTTGGTGAATACGCCAATCTTAAAGATAGAGCGGTCGCTTCTCATATTATATGCTTGCACGATTTGGCAGAGGGCGAGAACGGCAAATGCCATGGTGCGTCCTTGCTCAATGTTGGCGTCAACACCGCCCCAACCAATCCAAAATGCGATGAGGGTCAGTGCCGCAAACATCATACCTTGAAGCACTACACGAATGCCGAGACCGTGCGCAAAAATGCCTTCATCCTTGGGCTTGGGCTTGCGATCCATAACGTCGCTCTCAACCGCTTCCATACCCAGGGCAATTGCCGGGAGACTGTCGGTTACAAGGTTGATCCAAAGCAGTTGCATAGAGAGCAGAGGTGTTTTTGCCCACACGAGCATTGCGGTGAATACGGTGATCACTTCACCAATGTTGGTACCAAGCAAAAATCCGACAACCTTTTTGATGTTGGCGTAAATGCCGCGACCTTCTTTAACAGCTTCTACAATGGTAGCAAAGTTGTCGTCGGTGAGAGTCATATCTGCGGCACCCTTTGCAACGTCGGTGCCGGTAATACCCATTGCACAACCAATGTCGGCGGCTTTGAGTGCGGGAGCATCGTTAACGCCGTCGCCGGTCATCGAAACGACCTGACCCTTGCGTTGCCATGCTTTTACAATGCGGATCTTGTTTTCGGGAGATACGCGTGCGTAAACCGAGATTTGTTCTACTTGAGCATCAAGTTCGCTATCGGTCATAGCATCGAGTTCTGCACCGGTAATGGCGCGGTCACCCTCAACGAGGATGCCAAGTTCGCGCGCGATAGCGGATGCGGTAACAACGTGGTCACCGGTAATCATAATGGGCTTAATGCCGGCTCTGCGGCAGGTTGCAACGGCAACCTTTGCCTCGGGACGGGGCGGGTCGATCATGCCGACAAGACCCATAAAGGTGAGTCCGTTTTCGAGTTCCTCAGAGGTGGGATTTGTGGGAACACTATCGATTTCCTTGTAGGCAACTGCCAAAACGCGCAGAGCGTTTTCGCTCATGCTCTCGGTCATTTCTTTTGCCTTTGCAAGGTCACCGGCAACGCAACGCACTGCCATCATATCAAACGCACCCTTAACGATTACAATGTTTTTGCCATCGATGCGGTTAACGGTGGTCATCAGTTTACGGTCGGAGTCAAAGGGGATTTCTGCCAAACGAGGATTTGCGTGATTGAGGTCATCCTTGGGCATACCGTTTTTGTGAGCCGCGAGGACGATAGCGGTCTCGGTGGGGTCACCGATGTGCTTTTCGCCGCCATCTTCAAAAACAACAGAGCCGTCACAGCAGAGAGCGCCCCAAGCAAGGAGCTTTTTGATTTCTGCGGAGTTGTTGTCGGTGATATCCTCGGTGTCGGATGCGCCATCAAGATATGCCTTAACGAGCGTCATGCGGTTTTGGGTCAGCGTACCGGTCTTATCCGAGCAGATGATAGATGCACCGCCAAGGGTTTCAACTGCGGGCAAACGACGAATGAGCGCGTTTCTCTTAACCATTCTTTGCACACCGATGGAGAGCACGATGGTAACGATTGCGGGCAGACCCTCGGGGATTGCGGAAACCGCCAAGGAAACAGCCGTCATAAAGATTTCAAGAGGGGGAGTGTTGTTGAGAAGTCCTACAACAAAGATAACACCGCAAGCGGCAAGCGCCACAATGCCAAGGTATTTACCAAGTTGTGCAAGCTTTTGTTGCAGAGGGGTTTGGGTCTCGCTCTCACTATCCAAAAGGTTTGCAATGCGACCCATTTCGGTGTCCATACCGGTGGCGGTTACAACCGCAAGAGCGGTGCCGTAGGTTACGCTACAACCGGAGAATACCATATTGGTGCGGTCGCCAATGGGGGCTTTTTCTGCAACGTCTGCGTCAGCATCCTTTTCGGAGGGAACAGACTCACCTGTCAGAGCAGATTCTTCGCTCTTGAGACTTACGCTGTGCAAAAGACGTGCATCGGCAGGAATAAAGTCACCGGCTTCCAATTTGATAATGTCACCGGGAACAAGCTCGGCAGCATCGATTACACTCTCTTTGCCATCGCGAATCACGCGCGCATGGGGAGCGGACATATTCTTAAGAGCATCAAGCGCTTTTTCGGCTTTGCCTTCTTGATACACACCCATTGCGGCATTGAGAATAACGATGAGCAGAATGAGACCGGGCTCAAAGAGCTCACCCCAGTTCTTTTCAGCGCAAACGATTACAAACGAAATGATTGCGGCGGCAATGAGGATGAGAATCATAACATCCTTGAATTGGTCGAAGAAGCGTTGCGCCAACGATTTCTTTTTCTTTTCACGCAAGCGGTTGGGGCCGTGCTTTTGTTGCAGGTTGGTTACTTGCGCAGCAGTAAGACCATTCTCGCGGCTTGTGCCAAGCGTGTTGAGCGTTTCTTCTTTACTTTTGTTGTGAAATAACAATTGAATTTTCCTCCTTTTATACAAGTCATTCAATGACCGCGTTAAATACTCAAATGTTCAACTTATATACTATACCATATTTTAAGAGCTTTGTCAAGAGGATATGCGAAAAAATATCAAATAATATGCAAAAAAACACAAGGGAAGTCTAACCTAGGCTTCCCTTGTGAAATTATGCTGCATATTTCATTTTTTCAATTGCAGGGCAGAAAAAGTAGATGATTTCCACATAGGAAGTCTCTATATCAGTGGTTGCTAAAGTGGGCAAGGGTGCCAAAACCACTTCTACATAGGGTGTGGGATTGCAATTGTATTTATCGGAAATCTTTCCGCCGCCTGTGATGTTGCCAAACATTTCGCCCCAGCCACCGTAATAGTTCAAGTATTCTTGAAAATCATTGTAGTGGTTGTAGGTATAAAAGAGATAACGCTCGTTGGGATCAATAATAGCATTTCTGTTGGCATCGTAGCGAGCGTAAACAATGCGTGCCGCACCACGGGTGATAGAATAACCGTTATTATAAAGACATGCGGTGTAAGAGGGATCGCAATCGGTGCCGGTTGTGCCAATATCAATTTCGTAATAGGTGAGGTCTCCGCCGCAACCGCTGATGTCGGGGAGTTCGGGCTCGTAAGGATATTTACTCGTGTTGCCTGTGAATTTAGAGTTGTTCAAACGCAGATACTTGCCCCAAATACTTGACGATGGAGAAGCATTCTTACTGCTGACGTAGTTGGCGGGAATATCGCCAAACGCATAAACATAAGCGGCAACCTCTTCAAGGGTGATATATCCGCCGCCGCGATAGATCTCCATAACAACGTCTCCGTCCGAATCTACCAAAACGTAGGTGTTATCATCGGCAAAGTAGGCAATCGAATTGCGGATGTATTTACCGTCCTGCATAGGGCGATCTTCAGCCACGGTGGGGGCTTGATCGGGCGTGGTCAAGCTTCCCGACATAAAACCGTATTTAGAGCGCCAGTAGGCATCCTTAAAGCTCTTTGCAGGGGTGTAGTTGGCATAGAACTCTTGCTTGGACATGTTTTTGTACAACGACTCGTAATCCGTATTGTCGACGGGAGGCGTGGGAGGTGTTACTTCCTCGGGAGTGGTTTCCTCGGGCGTGGTTTCTTCGGGAGTTGTTTCTGCGGGCGTGCTTTCTTCGGGGGGCATGAGGGCCGAGGTTGTTTCCTCGGGAGTTGTTCCATCAGGTGTGCTGCTTTCTGCCCCCTGTAAGGTTATTTTTGTGGTGCCGGAGGGGACGTTTACATCCGAATTGCAAGAGAAGAGCGGAGCAACGGACACCGTCAACACCAAGAGCAAAAGCAATAGGCGATTTTGTGTATTCATGGTTTTACCTCGTGTTTTTTCTACCTACTATTATATCATAGGAATGAGGCAAAGTCAATATCGGAAAATAAAAAAGGAACCACCCCGAGGGGTGGTTCCGAGTTAGGTTATTAGCCTTGAGTGTAAACTGTGATATCGTATGCACGGCCTTGTGCGGTCATAGCCGAGTAAACGAGAGAGTCTACGGGAGTTTCGAAAACGATGGTGATAACACCGTTCTCAAGAGTTGCGGTACCGTTTGCAACTTCCAACCAAGGATTAACGTACTTGGAATCCAAACCGAAGCAGTTAATTTCGATCTTGGTCATGCCTGCGCACTCGATGATAACTTCAGAGCCCTTGTAGAAACGACCGGGCTTGGAGTAGTCAGCAACAGGGGAAGTAGAGCTTGCCTTGTTGTTGGTAACGGTGATGCCGTTTTGAACCCAAACTTGCTTTTCGGTGGAGAACTCAGTGCGGTTTGCAGTGCTTTCAAAACTGATGGTCAGGCTGTTGGGATCTGCAGGCTTCGCTTCAGCCTTTTCGTAGGAAACGATGGTGCAGCCTTGTGCAAATTGAGGAGCGTTGTAGTAAGCGGTGATGGAACCGGTAACGGTGAGAGTATCACCAACAGCGATTGCATCTGCGCCCTCGCCTGCGAGACGGAAGCACTTGAAGTTGTAACCGTCAACAACAATGGTAACGGTAACGTTGCCGTATTGTTCGCTGTAAGCGGTGTCAACAGAAGCGATAATACCGGTCATGGTGAAAGTGCCTTCGAGAGTTACGTTGTTCTCGAGCTTAGCAGCTGCTTCGTAGATGTCCTTGGTGGTGTTGAGAGCGGGAGTTTCGCCGCCTTCAGGGGTGTTGCCGCCTTCGGGAGTTTCGCCGCCTTCAGGAGTGTTGCCGCCTTCAGGAGTTTCGCCACCTTCGGGAGTTTCAGAGGAAGCTGCCTTGGTAATAATAGCAGTGCCGCCTTGTGCGAGTTGCTTTGCGCCCTTGTAGGAGCCAACCTTACCAAATACTACGAGCTCGTCGCCGAGAGAAACGTTGCCGGTCAATCTGTAGAGATAGAAGGTGTCGCCTGCTGCATCGGTGATGGTAACGGAAATGTTGCCGTATTGTTCGCTGTACTCGGTGTTGATTTCGGTAACGGTACCAACGAGAACAACTTCGGTTCCGTCTTCAGCTGCGTTAGCATCTGCTGCGGAGGTAACGGTTACCTTTTCAAAGGTGCCGCCTGCTGCGAGTTGCTTAACTTCCTTATAGGAACCAATCTTACCGGTTACGGTAATGATGTCGCCAACTGCAACGTTGCCCTTCAGTCTGTAAAGAAGCAACTCGCCGGTTGCATCTGTCAAAACTACGGAAATGTTGCCGTATTGTTCGCTGTATTCGGTATCAATCTTGGTAACAACACCAACGAGGATAACTTCTGCGCCGTCATCAAGTTGAATAGCATCTGCGATGCTCATCTTTGCGAGAGCAACCTTAACGGTGATGTCCTTGGTAGCGGTCTTGTCGCCACAGGTAGCAACAGCGGTGAACTTCAGCTCAACGGGAGTGCTGCTAACGGTGAGAGCGATCTTGTTGTCTTCAATGGTGTAACCTTCTTTGTCAACAGACCAAGTGAAGGTAACATCTGTGTGAATGGTGCTTGTTGTGGGGAGTTCGAGAGTTGTGTCGCTGGAAATGAAAGTGGTAATGGTGAGAGCATCAAGTGCCTCTTGTACCTTTTCTTCAGCGGTCTTTTCTGCCTTTGCGAGGTAGTTGAACGCATCGGTGGAAACGGGAACGAGGTAGAATGCATTGTTGTAAAGGGAGATGATACCGGTTACGTCAGCATTGTAGCCTCTCTTTGCTTCGTGCTCTGCAATGAAAGCATCCTTATCAGCTGCGGGGAATGCGAGGGTGGAGCCGGAAATACGGAGGTAAGCTTCCTTACCGTCGAGCTTGAAGTAGAGGTAGCCGTTTGCGAGAGCTTGGCCGCCGATTTCAACGCCCTTAATGGTAACGAGGCTGGATTGGTATTTAACGAGTGCTTCATCAGTGAGAGCGGTTGCGTTCTTGAAGATTTCGGTGTAGTCCATAGGAGCTACAGGGGTCTTTTCGGTAGAAACAACGCTAACTACTGCGCTCTTGATTTCGTGGGTACCGTTGTAGATATCCTTGGTACCGGAAGCGGAAGCGGTCATGCCGATTTCGAGGCCGAGATCAGCGATGGGGTCCTTATCCATGCCGTAAACATAGTAAGCACCGCCGGTTGCATCTTGCAGGAATACGCAGTTATAGGTTGCGCCTGCAGACTTAGAAACGATACCGGTAACAACGCCTTCTACGCAGGGAATAGCAGCGCCGCTTTCAGCAGCCATGTATGCATCCCAGCTCATTACAGCGTATGCAGGAATGGTAAGATTGAAGGACTTTGTAGCGATTTGATCACCACCGGTGATGGTAGCGGTCAAAACGTACTTAACTTCTTCAGGGGTCTTTTCGTCTACGTTGATGATGTAGGTGTTCTTATCCTTTACTTCAATGGTAACCTTGTCGGTATCAACAGACCATTCAACGGTGTGAATGATGCCTTCGATAGCAACCTTAGCGGTTACTTCAAAGTCAGTAGCAGTGATGCTCTTGTCTTTGTAGAGGTTGTAGATGTAGTCAGCAGCAGCTTCTGCATCAAAGGAGGGTTCGTCATCGGGAGCGGTGGTTTCTGCAGGAGTGGTTTCTGCAGGAGTGGTTTCTACAGGGGTGGTTGCTGCAGGAGTGGTTGCTGCAGGAGTGGTTGCTGCAGGAGTGGTTTCTGCAGGAGTGGTTTCTGCAGGAGTGGTTTCTGCAGGAGTGGTTTCTGCGGGGGTCTTGTTACAAGAAGCGAATGCGCTTACGCACATAACAAGAGCCAGCAGAAGGACTAAAAGTTTTTTCATGTCTTTTCTCCTTTTGTTTTTTGTTTTTTTTTATTTAATTTTTGCAAATTAAATTTTAGTGGATGGTGATGTTATTCAGAAGGAATACACGAATTTGGATTTGTGCTTCGGTATGTCCTTCTTGCGTATAGGAATCGATGATTCCCTTAACATCAATGGTTTTGCCGATGAAACGATCGGGGGTTACAACTTGACCGTTTTCACGCAATACGATGGTGCGAACGGTAAAGCGAACGCCGTCCTTTTCACAGGTCAGGGAGATAGCACCGGCGTTGTCACCTGTTTTGGTAACATAGTAGTCTACCACTTTCAAACCGGTGATGGTAGCAGAGGTGTAGAGCGCCAATTCATCGTTGGCAAACGCAATGGTTTCATCACCAACAGTCATGTTGGTTTTTCCGTTTACAAAATCTTTGAGATCTTGAATTTCGGTGTAGGGAATGGTTTGGTTTTGTTCGATCAAGTGTGTGTAAGCGGGATCGCCCGGCTTCATT
>JAZOMJ010000179.1:0-7739 GCA_045653865.1 Eubacteriales bacterium | reverse complement strand
CCGTCTCTCTGCCACGCAAATTCTATTCTACAGCGTGGTCGAATTAGTCCATAGGGAGGTAAAAAACATGGAAAAGATTATCAATTCTTATGAAAGCATGCTCATCGTTAGCCTTGCAAACGGCGAAGAAGCCGCTAAAGCTACCGTGAGCAAGTTCACCAATCTGATTTCTGACAATGCAGAACTCGTTCAGGTTGATGAATGGGGTCGTCGCCGTCTTGCATATCTCATCGACGATATGTCTGAGGGTTACTACGCCGTAGCTACTTTCAAGAGCGAGAGCGATTTCCCGCAAGAGTTGCAACGTTTGATGAACATTGACGAATCCGTTATGCGCATCATGGTAATTAAGCTCGATTACGAGCCCGTTGCAAAGGCTGCCACCGCTCCTGCAGAAGAAGTTGCTGCTGAAGAAGCTCCTGCAGCTGACGCTGAGTAATCCGCGTCTAAAATCTTGATTTTAAGGAGGCCTATCAAATGTCCAGCTTGAATCTTAACAAGGTTGTTCTTTGCGGCAGACTGACCGCAGACCCTGAATTGAAGCAGACCACCAGCGGCATTGCCGTCGTCTCCTTCACTTTGGCAGTAAACCGCCGTTTCCAAGCAAAGGGTGCTGACGGTGCTCCTGCTCAACAGCAGGCAGACTTTATCAGCGTTGTTGCATGGAGACAAACCGCAGAGTTCATCTCTCGCTATTTCCGTAAGGGCTCTGCCCTTTGCATCACCGGTTCTATTCAAACCAGAACTTGGCAAGATGCAAACGGTCAAAAGCGCTATGCTACTGACGTAGTTGCCGACGAAGCTATGTTCGTTGACAGCAAAACCGATGGTGTTGCCGGTGCGCAATACCCCGAAACCTACAATGCGCCGTCCTACTCCTCTTCCCCCGCATCTGCGCCTAAGTTTGAGGAGCTTAAGACCGACGACGATCTGCCCTTCTAATAGAAGCGGCACATGAATTTGAATAGGAGGATTTCATAAGATGGATACTAACGTAAAAACCGAAGAAGTTGTTGTTCGTCAGGCTCGCCCCGCTAACAACAATCGCAGAAGAAAGAAAGTTTGCATTTTCTGCGCAGATAAGGTTGCTTTTATCGATTATAAGGATACTGCAAAGCTGAGAAAGTTCATTAGCGAACGCGGCAAGATTCTTCCCAGAAGAATTTCCGGTGCTTGCGCAGTTCACCAAAGAGAAGTTAACACCGCTATTAAGCGCGCTCGTAACGTAGCACTTCTTCCCTTTGTAACTGACTAATCAATAAACAATTTAAAAGACACTCTGTAAAAACTACAGAGTGTCTTTTTGAATTTAGGTATTATGTGCAATAGTTTTCTTGTTTCCCTTCATCAGCTTTTTGAGCAAAAAGCCAAACAAAAACATATCTGTTAGCGCAAGGATCAAATCGATGAAAAACAAGGTGCGGTGATAAGTAATTCCAAACAATAGCAACATACACAGAATTGCCATATAAATATACATTCGCATACTCATCGCGCCGATAAAATCAAATCCACGTCCACCTAAATTTGTTCCGAGCGTAAAATAGATAAGCAACGCGTACAAAACGATAATGCCACCGCGAGCCCATGCATTTCTTGGCTCACGTGCCATCCATATAATTCCGGTAAGGACCACGATTAAAACAAGATAATTGAAATTTATCTTTTTCCAACGCAATTTTATTACCGGAATGCGCGATACCAAAACTCCAAGCGACACACCGCCCAAAGAACGCGCTATTGAAAGAGGAAGCTGATCTGTCCATTTACCACTGAACTCTATGCCAAATTGTACTGCATATCCTGCAACCACAAAAATAGCCAGAAGGATAAAATATACGTATTTGTTTTTTATCAAGCGATACAACACGTACATCATAAATACGCCAAAAAACATGAAAGGCAAAAACCAAAGATAAAAAACTGTGCCTACATGCACTTGAAAATCAAATCCGTCCTTAGAAGCCAATACAATGATTCCTATTAGATTAAAGCAAAATACAACCGCCAAGGTGCATACCAAGGGCTTTAGTCTACCCCACATCAATTTTGCGCAACCTTTCCAAAAAGGCAAACCGTCAGTTCTTTTTATGGAATTTAACAAGAATATACCGCTTAAAATAAAGAAGAATTCAACAGCCAAATTTGCCTCACGGTAAATCTTATCGGTGTTTTCAAAAAAGAAAAAATAATGATAATACAACACCCAAAAACAAAAAAATATGCGATATAAATCCAGCAATCCGTTTCTTTTTTTCTCCATAGCAACCTCCATCTTTGACTATAATGATTTTACCATACATTTATGATTTTTTCAAGTTTTTTTGCAGAATTTTGTTGTTTTTTAATTGATAAAATCAAATCAGTTCCCCTCTCCCGTTTTATATTGAAGATATAGCAGGTCATGTTGAATCTTGACCTGCTTTTTTTCGTCACATTCTCCCCTTTTTCGACATATTCTAACATCGAGGAGGTGCAACTATGCAAAATGATTTTTATTCCTATGGGTGCCTTGCCGTGATGGGATCAATGACGCAAGCATTGCGTGCACAAAAGGTGCTATCAAATGCGGCAGTTCGCGCCGAGGTTGTAAAAGCCGATTCTGCTCACACACGCCGCGGATGTGCCTATGCACTCTCTTATCCCTGCTCGCAGGAAAACAACGTGCGCACCATTCTTGCCACAGCCGGTATTCGGGTTCATGACTTTTATCGGGAGGATGCAGAGTGATCTATTTCGATAATGCCGCTACGAGTTTTCCCAAGCCGCGTCGCGTAGCCGAAGAACAGTTGCGTTGTATGCAAGTTTACGGCGGCAATCCCGGGCGCGGTTCACACGCGTTGGCGCTTGCCGCCGCCCGGAAAATATACGAGTGCCGCGAGGAATTGGCTTCCTTTTTTGGTTCACCCAATCCAGAAAACGTCATTTTTACAATGAACGCTACTATGGCTCTCAATATTGCCATTAAGGGATTGCTACAAAAAGGAGATCACATTCTCATTTCAGATATGGAGCACAACGCGGTCTTTCGACCCATCTATAAGCTTGCTCGTGAGGGAGTTATCACTTACGACGTGTTCAAAACCTTCCCCACACTCCCATCTCGAACACCAGAAATGATTTGTGCTTCTATTTTGGAAAAAATCCGTCCCAACACACGCATACTTGTTTGCGCACACGCATCGAATATTTGTTCTGCCACACTTCCTCTTGCGCAAATCGGTGCATTGTGTCGCCAAAAAGATATTTTGTTTGTGGTGGATGCGGCACAATCGGCGGGACATTTGCCAATCGATATGAAAGCTATGCAAATCGATGCTCTTTGCGCTCCCGGTCATAAGGGACTTTGGGGACCTCAAGGGTGCGGTATTCTGATTTTCGGTGACGGAGTTGTAGCAGATACATTCCTTGAGGGAGGTAGTGGGTATAATTCTTTGGAGGGCGGTATGCCAGAAGATGCCCCCGAAAGATATGAAGCGGGCACACTGCCTACCCCTGCTATAGCAGGGCTTTTGGAGGGAGTGCGCGAAGTGAAACGTTTGGGACTTTCTTTTATTCATTCTCACGAGTGCTCCCTCGTTGCAAGACTTTGCGACCGATTCTCTGATATTCCAAAAGTAACGCTTTATGCCGCTCATCATAGGGGCGGTGTACTACTTTTTTCAATACAAGATATTTCTGCCGACCGCGTAGGTTCTTTTTTAAATGAACGAGGCTTTTGCGTGCGCACGGGCTTTCATTGTGCCGCTTTGGCGCACGCAACGCTGGGGACACCTCCATCTGGCGCAGTGCGGGTAAGCCCTTCCCTATTCAATACAACAGCGCAAATAGATACTTTGGCAGATACCATCAAAGACTTGATATCGGTTTGAAACATGCACAAAAAAAGCGAGGTGACTTTGGTCACCTCGCATATTTTTTAAGGTATGTATTAGCTAAGCCAATCGAAGAAAGTGCGACGACGAGCTTCGTTCTTGCGATAACTTGCAAGTCTTGCAGCCATCAATGCAACGGTAGCAACTGCTGCTACGGGAACTGCAATTTTACCAATCTTTTCTGCCTTGTCGATTTGTTCATTGGTGATAGGAGTTTTTTCAACGATCTTATCACGAACAAATTGATATGCAGGATGGTACTTCTTAGGAGCTTCTTCAACAACTTGAATGGGCTCTTCTTCAATCAACTCGATTTCTTCGGCAACATTGAAATCGGGGATTTCTTCAAAATCAGTAACAATTTCGTCTTCCAAAACGATGTCTTGAACTGCAGGCTCTTCAACAATAGGATCAAGAACGCTTGCACTTTCAACAGCTACCATAGCAGCATTGATTCTTTCACGCTTTTCTTTGTTATTAGCAATAGCAAAGAAAATAAAGGAAATAACAATACCGAGTGCTACAGCAAGAACAAGAGCAAGAATACCCTCAAGTGCAGCATCAGTAGCGATGAATGCAACAGCACCGGCAGCAACACCAACCAGAATGAAGAGAACGGCAAGAATGCGGAATCCTGTGGATTTCATATACATTTTCCTCCATTTAAGAAATGATATTTTTAACTACAATAATAATACCACGAAAATACAAAAATGTCAACACTAAAAATGCATTTTTTTTATTTTTTTTCATATTTTTTAAAATCTTTTTCGTTTTTTCAAAAAAAGCCCGCACGCGGCGGCTTTGATATTGACTTTTTTATCATTTCGTGTTAAAATAGTGGCAGAATATTTTTGAAAAAGGAGACAAAAAATATGCCCTTTATTGATACCAAACTCAACATCAAACTCACAGAAGAAAAAGAAATCGCTCTCAAAAAACGTCTCGGCGAAGCCATTGCAACCTTCCCCGGCAAAAGCGAGTATTGGCTGATGCTCAATTTTAGCGACGAGAGCCGCATGTGGTTCCGTGGCTACAACACCATTCCCATGGCGATGGTAACCGTTCAACTCTTCGGTTCCGCCTCCGATGAGGCTTGCGCCCAAATGACCAAAACCGTTTGCCAAATCTTCAAAGAAGAACTCGGTATTTCCCCCGAACACATCTACGTCAAGTACGAATTTGTGGATACTTGGGGTTGGAATGGGGAAAATTTATAACGCATATCAAACAAGGCGCATCGGTTGGTGCGCCTTGTTTTTTATCTTGATAAATGATTATCTTTGAATACGACCGGAGCCGTCGCCGCCTGCGAGCTTTTCAACCTCTGCGAGAGTTACCATGTTGTAGTCGCCCTCGATGGAGTGCTTGAGTGCGGATGCTGCAACTGCAAATTCAACAGCTGCTTGGGTGTTCTTGCCGTTCATCAAGGAATAGATCAAGCCGCCGCCAAAGCTGTCACCACCGCCAACGCGGTCGATGATGTGGAGGTTGTACTTCTTGGAGAAGCAGTATTCGTCATCTGCAACGTTGTAAAGCATTGCAGACCAACCGTTATCGAATGCGCTGTGGCTCTCTCGGAGAGTGATAGCAACATACTCAAAGTTGAACTTATCAGCCAGTTGCTTTGCAACAGACTTGTAGCCCTCGTGGTTGAGCTTACCGCCGTAGATGTCGGTAGCCTCTGCCTCGATGCCGAATACGTCCTTTGCATCCTCTTCGTTGGAGATGCAAACGTCAACATATTGGCAAAGCTCGGTCATAGCCTCGCGAGCTTCTGCTCTTGTCCAGAGCTTGCCGCGGTAGTTGAGGTCGCAGGAGATCTTGAGTCCCTTTGCCTTTGCTGCCTTGCAAGCCTCTTTGCAGATTTCAACAACATTTGCGCCCAAAGCGGGGGTAATGCCGGTGAAGTGGAACCATTCTGCGCCTTCGAAAATGCTATCCCAATCGAAATCAGCGCAGGTTGCCTTTGCAATAGCGGAGTTTGCACGGTCATAGATGCAAACAGAGCCGCGTTGAGATGCGCCCTTTTCGTTGAAGTAGATACCTACACGATCGCCACCGCGAGTGATCTTGGTGGTATCAACACCGTATCTGCGCAGACTGTTAACAGCTGCCTGACCGATTGCGTGAGTGGGAAGCTTGGTAACGTATGCAACGTCCATGCCGTAGTTAGCAAGAGAAACTGCTACGTTTGCCTCACCGCCGCCAAAGGTAAATTCAACGTGGTCGCATTGTACAAATCTTTCATAGTTATAGGGTTGCAGGCGAAGCATCAACTCGCCAAATGTAATTACTTTGCTCATGATTTTATTCTCCTATATTTTCTTTCAATTATTTTACGAGGTGGTATGCAAAGCCGTTGATCTCATCTGCAAGATAAACAAACTTCATGTTGCCCTTGTCATCATAAGTAGCGGTGGACATATCGAACTTGACACCGCGACGGCCGAGGTGATATACAGCACGGTCTACGTTGTTGGTGGAGATTGCGATGTGACCGTGTGTGCCGGGACCCTTTTCGTTCATGAGTTCAAGTGCGGTGCTCGAGAAAATGGACTTGGAGGTAGCATTTGCTTGGAAAGAGAAAGCGTTTGCAAGTACCTCTGCCGCCTCGGTGGAGGTGGTGCCGCAGGGATTGATACCAACGTGACGGAACTTGAAGCCGAGCATGGTGTCAACAGCCTCGCGAACGAGCTTTCCGATGCCTGCAAAGTCGCCTGCCGCGATCATATCGGGATTTACCATCCAAGAACCACCACAGCAGAGGATCTTAGGGTTAGCGAGATAGTCGCAAACGTTGCCGGGGTGAATGCCGCCGGTGGGCATAAACTTAACGGCACCGTAGGGAGCGGACATTGCCTTGATCATATTCAGACCGCCCGATTGCTCTGCGGGGAAGAATGTAACAACGTCAAGGCCGAGGGTGAGTGCTTGCTCGATGCCGGTGGGATTGTTGATACCGGGAACGATGGGACAGCCCTTGGATTGACAGTATTTTACGATTTCGGGGTTGAAGCCGGGGCTAACGATGAACTTGGCTCCTGCTTCGATAGCGTCGTCAACTTGTGCGGTGGTGAGAACCGTACCTGCACCAACAATCATTTCGGGATATTCTTTAGCGATAATAGCGATTGCTTCCTTTGCGGCAGCGGTGCGGAAGGTAACTTCTGCACAGGGGAGTCCTCCGTCGATGAGTGCTTTTGCCAAGGGAGCGGCATCTTTTGCGTTATCAATTTTGATGACCGGAACAATACCGATCAGAGAAAGTTGTTTTACTACTTCGTTCACTTTTGGTTCCTCCAAAGCATTTTTTTACATCTATCATTTTACAACAAATTCGAAAAAATGTCAATAGGTTTAGAGAAGATTTCGCATGTATTATTTGTAATATTTTCATCCAAATTTGTAATTTTTAAAGATTGTTTTGCGCTCCCTCCTTTTCCCACTTCCCTGCCGCGATATTTTCGTATTTGGGCATACCAAAATAGAAAGAAGCCAACCGCGTGGGGCGAGTGTTGATTGAATGTTTTTTGTGAGCTATGTGCGTTAGTTTTTGCGGCGGCACCAAGGCACCGCCCTACAATAGATTTTAAAATTTCTCGTATGGGCGATTCACACTTCACCCGTTTTATGCGCGATAACCGTTCGTTTCGGGAGGGGAAACCCCTCCCCTACGGATTTTATTATGTATCTTTGTAGGGGAGGCGTTCCGCCTCCCGTTTTTTGTGCGATAGGCGTTTGTTTTTCGGGAGGAGGCAAGCAAACTCCGCTTCGCTTCGTGACAAATTTGCTTCGCAAAAATTGCCCCTCCCCTACCCATTATTTGTTACCCTACGTATAGAGTTAAGCAGAACAAAAAAA
>JAZOMJ010000178.1:0-4060 GCA_045653865.1 Eubacteriales bacterium | reverse complement strand
GCTAAGAGAGTTGATTGCCCGAGGGTAAGGACCGTAGAGGACGCCGGTCCCTACAGTAAAACGGGAGGGGAAACCCCTCCCCTACGATACTTTCTCTACCCTCTTGTAGGGGAGGCGTTTCGCCTCCCGAAAACGAACGATTATCGTACACAAAAACAGGCGATTCACTCTTCGCCCGCCCAAAAATAAAAAAAATAATACAAATTCACATACAAAGAAAAGAGGAAACAACAATGAAATTAAGTGTTTTAGCAAATCTTTACGGACAAAAGTCCTTGGAAGAAACTCTGCAAATTTTGACGGGCTTAGGTGTTCACACCGTGGAGCTTGGTGCTGGCGGCTACCCCGGCAAGGCTCACTGCAACCCCGAAGAACTCCTCGCTGACGAAGCAAAATACAACGAGTTCATCGCTCTGTTCAAAAAATATGACGTTACCGTTTGCGCTCTTGCTGTTCACGGCAACGCTCTGCACCCCAACCGTGAGATTGCCGCATCCTTTGATAAGGACTATCGCAACGCAGTTCTCCTTGCCGAAAAGATGGGTGTTGACACCGTTATCACCTTCTCGGGTTGCCCCGGCGACAGCGAAAACGCCACCTACCCCAACTGGGTTACCTGCCCTTGGCCCGAGGACTTTTTGGCTATCCTTGACTGGCAATGGAACGAAAAGGTCATTCCCTACCGGCAAGAAGCAGGCGCGTTTGCCGTTGCTCACAACGTGCCCCACATCGCTTTTGAAATGCACCCCGGCTTCTGCGTTTACAATCCCGAGACCCTCCTCCGCCTCCGTGCGGCAGTAGGCCCCGTGATTGGTGCGAACTTTGACCCCTCTCACCTCATTTGGCAAGGCATGGATCCCGTTGCCGCCATTCGCGAGCTCGAGGGCGCTATCTACCACGTTCACGCAAAAGACACCAAAATTGACAAATACAACACCGCAAAGAACGGTGTTCTTGACACCAAGCACTATGGCGACGAGCTCCACCGCGCGTGGGTGTTCCGCACCGTAGGATACGGCAACAACGAGACCTACTGGCGTGATCTCGTTTCCAACCTCCGTCTGTGCGGCTATGACCGTGTTCTCTCCATCGAGCACGAGGATAGCTTGATGAGCATCGACGAGGGTCTTACCAAGGCCGTTACCTTCCTCAAGGATATCATCATCGAAGAACCCAAGCCCACCACCATGTCTTGGGCGTAAGTTTATGGAAATGATTGTGGGGAAACCTTTTTTAAGTAAAAAAGGTTTCCCCACACCCCTTCCAAAAAACTTTCTCACAAAAAGGAATAGCAAAAGGGATAGTATATTCAGCCTGCACTTCGTTTTGAAAATATTCCGTTTCCGCTTGCGGAATGTTGCTGTTTAAGCAACAAGGAATATTTTAGAACGGCGTAAATTGACTTTCAATTTGCCGCTAACTGTGCACGCCGTTTGCTATCCCTTTGTTTTTTATATACGTTTTTGGGCCGTCGGGAATGTCGTCTCCCTACAAATGTAATTGGAAATTTTAATATATGTTGCTGTGGATTAAGAACTTCGTATTCTTTTGTATAATCTTGTCACTCCCTGCCATACTATTGGTAGCAATTTGCAAGGAGGGAAAAGAAATGAACAGACAAACACAAAAGATAATGATGATTGTGGCAGGCTCAGTAGCAGGCGTGGCGCTTCTTGGCGGAGCGTTTTATATGATTTGGAATAGCAAGCAGGTGAAAACCATGCGAACCATTCACCGCACCAATATGATTTTGAGAAGCGTTGGCAACGTGCTCTGCAAAATTGCCGCCGCTGATGAAGCGTGTATGTAAAAATAAAAAAAAGAGGAAGCCCTTCGGCTTCCTCTGTGTTTTTTAGATTACACGTACTTTGTTAATACCCTCAACTGCCGAGATGCGTGCGATGGCATCCT
Source organism: Eubacteriales bacterium (assembly GCA_045653865.1). Classification (GTDB taxonomy): domain Bacteria; phylum Bacillota; class Clostridia; order Oscillospirales; family CAG-272; genus UMGS1865. The sequence goes on along the minus strand of JAZOMJ010000178.1, from coordinate 2,149 downwards.
CGGAGGGAGTGGAAGAAACGTCAAGCATCGTGTAAGCGTTCTCGCCCTTGGATTTGTTGGTCATGTTCTCAATGTTGAGACCCTCATCCGCAACAGCAGCGGTGATCTTGGTCAAAATTGAGGGAACGTTTTGGTGCAGTACGCAAATGCGTGCAACTGCCGAGCGGGGCATTTCTACGTTGGGGTAGTTAACACTGTTCTTAATATTACCGTTCTTGAGGTAATCGTCAAGCTGACGAGCCGCCATAACGGCACAGTTGTCCTCAGATTCCTCGGTGGAAGCACCAAGGTGGGGGATTGCTACCACACCGGGGGTGTTGATGACTTCCTCGGTGGGGAAGTCGGTAACGTATGCCGAAACCTTACCTGCGGCAAGAGCGGCTTTGAGTTCCTCTGCATTTACAAGGTCAGCACGAGAGAGGTTGATAATCTTGACACCGTCTTTCATTTTTGCAATGCTTTCGGCACAAATCATATTCTTTGTATCCTTGGTTGCGGGAACGTGCAGAGTAATGTAATCGGATTTTACAAAAACCTCGTCATAGGTTGCCGCGTGGTTGATGCGGTGGTTGAGGTTCCATGCGCCGTCTACCGAGAGGTAGGGGTCGCATCCGATAACGTTCATGCCAAGGTGAATAGCGGTGTTTGCAATCTTGCCGCCAATGGCACCAAGACCGATAACGCCCAAGGTTTTGCCCATCAGTTCGGTTCCGCCAAACTTGGATTTGCCCTTTTCAACCTGCTTTGCAACGTCCTCGGTCAGCGTGTTTGCCCAAGCAATACCGCCTACCACGTCACGTGCCGCGAGCAGGAGAGCGCAAATCGCAAGCTCCTTAACACCGTTTGCGTTTGCACCGGGGGTGTTGAAAACAACGATACCGCAGTCGGAGCAACGCTCAATCGGGATGTTATTAACACCGGCACCTGCGCGCGCGATTGCCTTGAGAGAGGGAGCAAACTCCATTTCGTGCATAACGGCAGAGCGCACCATAATGCCGTCTGCGTTTTCTACGTTTTCGCCGATGTTGTAGCTGTCGTCAAGTTGATTGAGTCCTACAGCCGCAATTTTATTTAACAGTTGAATATTCATAATCAGTCTCCTTTCAGGGAGTTGGAATTTTTATGCCTTGGGATTTTCAGCGGCAAACTTTTTCATAAATGCGATGAGTGCTTCAACGCCTGCATAGGGCATTGCGTTGTAAATGGAAGCACGCATACCGCCAACCGAGCGGTGACCCTTAAGGTTCTTCAGGCCTGCCTTTGCGGCTTCGCTTGCAAACTTCTTGTCAAGGTCAGCGTCACCTGTTACAAAGGTAACGTTCATCAAAGAACGGCTATCCTTTTTCACGGGAGCGAAGTAGTAGTCTTGGCTATCGAGATAATTGTAGAGCAGATTTGCCTTTGCTACGTTCATCTCTTTCATCTTTTCAAGTCCGCCAAGAGAGAGGATCCACTCGTAAACGAGCTTTGCAATATAGATGGGGTAGCAGGGAGGGGTGTTGTACATCGAGTCGTTTTCTGCCATGGTTTTCCACTCCAGCATAGTGGGCATATCTTCTTCTGCATAGTCGAGAAGATCTTCGCGCACGATAACAAGCGTCATACCTGCGGGAGCCATATTCTTTTGTGCGCCTGCGTAAATCACGCCAAACTTGGAGACGTCAATGGGCTCGGAAATGATGCAGGAAGAAAGGTCAGCTACCAGCGGAATATCACCCGTATCCGGAATATAGCCGTACTTGGTGCCGTAGATGGTGTTGTTAAAGCAGATGTGCAAATATGCCGCATCAGGGCGGATCATATCGGGGGTAATAGTGGGAACGTGGTCAAAGTTATCGTCCTTGGTGGTGGCGATGCACTTAACGTCATAGCCCATCTTTTGCGCCTCTTTGAACGCTTTGCCCGAGAACTGACCGGAAACGGCATAGTCTGCCTTGCCGGTTCTTTTAATGAGGTTCATGGGAACTGCCGAAAACTGCGTGGATGCGCCACCTTGCAGGAAGAGCACCTTGTAATTATCGGGAATGTTCATCAGCTTGCGAAGCAGTGCTTCTGCATCCTTGATGATTGCTTCATAGTCCGGAGATCGGTGAGACATCTCCATAACTGACATACCTGACGTGCCGTAGCAGACCATTTCTTGTGCTGC
>JAZOMJ010000177.1:0-1836 GCA_045653865.1 Eubacteriales bacterium | reverse complement strand
GGTAATACCTTTCGGCACCATACCGCGCAGCCGTTTGACAAAGTTGCTTGTTGATTATATCACAAAATCAAGAATTTGTCAAGATTCTCCGACCAAAAGCTTGCGCATTTGCGGGGTTTTAAACAAAATTACCGCCGCAATGGTCGTAAAAGCAATCTCGGGCAACATGTACGCGCCGTTGTAGATCAAACTATAAAGCCAAGTATTTTCGGTAGCAAAGCCCTCCCACAGCATTCCCGCTGAATGGAAGATAACAACGCCGCTGACAAAATGCAGAACAAACCGCAGTGTCATCGCCATCACCGTTCCGCCTATAATCGAGCCCCACGTTTTATTTCCGAAAGCTCCCGCCAAGCCAAGCACAGTGAAGGCACCCAAATAATCCAAAAAAATGCAAGCAAGAAGCATGGGAATCGACAAGCCCCAACCAAGAAGCCCATCAAACAGAATTCCCTGGCCTAACTGTACAATAGCGTATACCAAGGCAACGGATACCCCGCTTTTTACACCGTATCGCAGTGCAAAAACGACAATGGGAAGCATGGATAACACCGTAATGGCTCCGCCCCACGGGAACTTTACGATGCGAAGATAGCTGAGAATCGTGGCAAGCGCCACCATCACAGCCCCTTCAACAAGAATTTTAGTTTTTGTGTTTTTCATTGAAAACACCTCCATAAAAAATTCAAAACCGCACGGAAATCTCCGTGCGGTGAATTCGTATCATAGAGAGGCAAATGAGCCAACCATGACGATTGCAATCTTCCTACGCCGGTATTATCCGTATCAGGTTATAGGGTTCGGCGCGCGCCGTCTCAGCCATAGTGGGCACCCCTGATTTCTATGCGATTTTGTACGATGATTATAGCACATGAAAGAAGCTTTGTCAAGTGCTTTTTCCGTAATTTATCATTTTTTTCTCAACGTCCGTTTTGCTCCTTGGAAAAAGAGATTGCCGAGAAGTCCTACCGAGATCACCTCTCCGATTCCTACCGTAATCATCATAAACCACAAGGCCTCCTGCATTCCGTAGCCATACGCCAACACAGGCGGAATTAAGATCATATTCGAAAGAATGGGCGGCAGTGTTGCTAACACACGATTCTTTCGCAGAAGATAAGTTCCAATCGCACCAATGAGCGTTGCAATGGGTCCTACCAAAATATCCAACCAAACCGCTCCCGTAAGAAGATTCGCCAAAAGGCATCCCACGGTCAGTCCGGGAATTGCCGCAGGCAAAAGAATGGGCAAAAGGCAGAGTGCCTCGGAAAAGCGGACTTGAATCATGCCGCTTCCCAATCCTAACATTTGTGCAAGAAAGGTCAGTGCCACGTAAAATGCGGCAATCATCGCCGCTTGGCATAGGTAAAGACTTTTTTCCTTAGACGTTTGTTTCATATTCAATTTCTCCCTTAGTTTTGTTTTATGTGAGGATGGTTTCGAACTCACGGGCACTATTATACTCTTTTTTTCTCTTCTTGTCAAGTTTTTTCAAAAAACTCTTGACATTTTCTCAATTATACGATATAATAATGATATCAAAACGATATCAAACATTGGAGGTAACTTATGGAAGAAAAAATTTTAGAAAACAAAAAACACGGCATGCTGGTATTAGTCTTGGACGTCCTTCTCCTCATTGCCACCCTTCCCCTTTGTATTTGGGGCGCATTTTTATTGGATACAGGAAACCTTTTGGGAGGCGTTTTGTTTGGCATTAGCATCGTCATCATGTGTATTGGTTGGCTTCCTCTGATCGGTCTGCGAATTCTTAAACCACAGGAAGCATTGGTATTAACTCTGTTTGGAAAGTACGTAGGAACCATCAAAGGCGCG
>JAZOMJ010000176.1:0-4238 GCA_045653865.1 Eubacteriales bacterium | reverse complement strand
TACCGTCATAAGTCCAGGTAAGATTGCCCGTTGTTCCCGAATCCTTCAAGGCTCTTTCCTCACCTGCACTAACGCAAAGAGCAAACGCCGTAATGATAAGAAGCATAACAACCGACAATACTAAAACTGTTGATTTGAAATTTCTTTTCATATCTTTTATCCTTTTCTGATATATTTTTCAGGAGAACACTCCCTCACGATAATTATAACACATATTTATGATAAGTCAATAGATTTTTCATAATTGAAGGCTTAAAAAAGAAAAGTTCAGGTTGCTGATTTTATTGCAAGTTACATCCTAAAAAGAAAAAATCCCCTTCCAAAAAATTTTTAGAAAGGGGTACGGGGAAAACGCTTTTTTAAAAAAGGTTTTCCCGCAATCTTTTACAAGAAATCACTCTTCACTAAATACAACGGTCAGGTCGGGGTGGAGTTGGAGGATAGAAGCAGGCACCTCGGGAGTGATGGGGCCAAAGAAAGCGCGCTGAACGATATCTTTCTTTGCCTTGCCGTTGGCGATGAGCAGGACTTTTTTTGCTTGCATAATAGAGCCCATACCCATGGTGATAGCCTTGCGCGGAACATCGCTTTCCTTTTCGAAGAAGCGAGAGTTTGCTTGAATGGTAGACTCGTGAAGATCTACTACGTGAGTTGCTTTTTCAAAGATGGGAGCGGGTTCATTGAAGCCGATATGACCGTCAAGACCGATGCCGAGGAGTTGGAGGTCGATGCCACCGAGGGACTCGATGCGAGCATCGTAATCAGCGCCCTCTTTGTCGAGGTCTTGTGCGCATCCGTTGGGAACATAGGTGTTCTCGCGACGAATGTTGATGTGGTCAAAGAGGTTCTTTTGCATAAAGTAGCGGTAGCTTTGGTCATGAGACTCGTCAAGGCCGATGTATTCGTCAAGGTTAACGGAGATTACGTTGGAGAAATCGAGGTCGCCCTTGTTATACCACTCGATGAGTTGGCGATAAATGCCAACGGGGGAAGAACCGGTTGCAAGACCGAGCACGCTTTGCGGCTTCATAATCACTTGCGCGGAGATGATATTGGCAGCCGTACGGCTCATTTGCTCATAGTTTTGAACGGTGATAAATTTCATTTTGGTATTTTCCTTTCTTTCTATTCGTGTGTCATACTTTTTTTCACTGCCGCGCCAGGTTCCGGGAGGGGAGCCCATTACACGGCGAAAGACGGTACTAAAGTAGTTTTGGTCAAAGTAGCCGAGAAGTGCGGCAACCTCGCCCACGCGCATGCCTGCCTGCAATTGCTCGGCGGCGTAGCGCATTTTCATTTCGGTAAAGTAGCGTGATACGCCCATACCGGCATAGCGGGTAAAGATTTTTTTGAGAGCCGAAAGGCTGATGTTGCACAGCTGTGCAATTTCCCCCGCGGAGAGCTGCTTGTGCAAATTGGCGTGCAGAATGCCAACGATTTCGGCATACCGCAAAGCCGATGGCAACAGAGGTGTTTCCTCGGCGGCGGTTTTTTCGTTTTTGGCAACCTGCAAAAACCACAATTCCAAGCGCACACGCGCTTCGTTCAAGAGTGCGCGGTCGCTTTCCAAAATGCCTTTTGCAACCGAGGAACAAATGGCTGAAAGCTCTGTTCTTTCTGCATCGGTCAGTTGCACCACGCGGGAACCCAAAGAGGGAATTGCGGCGGCATAAAAGGAAAGATTGCGCACGTGGGGCGAACTTCCAAACTCCGACCATATGCGGTGGAACTCGTTGGGGGCGTGCAAAAGGATTTGACCTGCGGAGAGGGTAAGCACCTCTTCGCCGGCGGTAATGCCCACCGTGCCTTCTTCAATGTACACCAACTCATAAAAAGGGTGACACTCACCGCTAAAGTTGTGGTCGCAGTCAAAGTGGCGGTCAAGCGAGCAATGAAACGCCAGAATGTCGGCACTGCGTGCAATGCCGCAGTCATTGAGCGGCACGGCGTTATTTTCGTGAGAGTTTTTGGCTGTTTTCAAAGGTTTTATGTCCATTTCCATATATCTATTCATATTTGGATATATTATAATATAATCATAGCACAACACGGGGGCAAAGTCAATAGGTTTTGTTCCATTTCCATACATTTTTACACAAAAATTTCAGCAAGAAAGGATGCAAGAGATATGAATCCAATCCGAAACATACTTGAACAATTCGGCATCGAAGCCGCGGCACTTCCGCACGGCAACGGCCACATCAACAACACCTTTTTGGTAGATAGCAATCCGCGTGTTATCCTGCAACGCATCAACACGGGCATTTTCAAAAACCCCGAACAGGTGATGGAAAATATCATGGCGGTTACTGCATATCTGCGTGTAAAAATTGCCGAAATGGGCGGCGATCCCGCAAGAGAAACCATGACCTTTTTGACCACCAAAGAGGGACTGCCCTACTACAAAACTGCCGACGGTGACTTTTGGCGTGCCTGTTATTTTGTAGAGGAAACCGTATGCCTTGAGGTTGCTCAAACGCCCGAAGATTTTGCCGAGGTTGCACACGCGTTTGGACGTTTTCAACGTATGCTTGCCGATTTTCCGGCAGACGGGTTGCACGAAACCATCGAAAGATTCCACGATACGCCCAACCGTTTTGCGCAACTCGAAGAGGCGATTGCCGCTGACCGCGTAGGTCGCGTAGCATCGGTTGAAGCCGAAATCGCACTCTGCCGCAAATTCCAAAAGTATGCATCCCTGATTGTTGAAGGCATTGCCGATGGAACCGTTCCGCTCCGCGTAACGCACAACGACACCAAGCTCAACAACGTGCTCCTCGATGCCACCACGCGCAAGGGAATTTGCGTTATCGACCTTGACACTGTTATGCCCGGCTCGCTCCTTTACGATTTTGGCGACGCGATGCGCACGGGTGCATCGACGGGTGCCGAGGATGAGACCAATCTCGATTTGGTACAATTCGACCTTGCAAAGTTTGAAGCATTCACCGCCGCATTCCTCGAGGAGCTTGGCGACAGTATGACCGCAAGAGAGCGCGAATTGTTGCCTTATTCCGCGCTCATCATCACCCTTGAGCAGTCAACGCGCTTCCTTGCCGACCACATCAACGGTGACCTTTATTATCACATCCACCGCGAGAACCACAACCTCGACCGCGCACGCACCCAACTCAAGCTCGTTTGCGAAATTGAAAAGCTCTTGCCCAAAATGCAAGAGATTGTAAAAAAGTTTTAAAGAGAATGCAGGGGGAAACTTCTTAAAAGAAGTTTCCCCCTTGTTTATTTCAAACATTTTTACGAAAAAGCGCCAAGCAGAACCACAACAACATGTTAGGTTTCCTTGACAAATCCCCAAAACTGTGCTATAATGGCACTATCTTCTAAAAAAGAGAAGGGAAGGATAAGAAAATGAAAAAGATTTTATGTTCTCTTGCAATTATCATTGCGCTTGTTTGCGTATGCACAGCGTGCAACAATGCTCAATCGCCCACAATCTCCATTAGCGAAGACGGCTATTGGGTTATCAACGGTGAAAAGACCGATGTAAAAGCCCAAGGCGAAAAGGGTGACCAAGGCATCCAAGGTGAAAAGGGTGACCAAGGCATGCAAGGTGAAAAGGGTGACCAAGGTATCCAAGGAGAAAAAGGCGATAAGGGTGATAAAGGTGACAATGGCGCAGATGCAACCGCCACCAACGAAAACCCACAAGGTCTTGCATTTTACCTCAAAGACGACGGCACCTACGCCGTTGAAATCGGATACGCAAAATATCTTTCCAAAATTGAAATTCCTGCAACCTATAATGGTAAAGCGGTCACCGAAGTTGGTAGATTTTGTGATGAGACCGGTAACACTATTCTCCAAGAAATTATCATTCCCAATTCCGTTACCACCATCGGTGATAGGGCATTCTATCAATGCTCCAACCTTACGAGTGTAACGATTCCCGACTCCGTCATCACCATCGGCGATCATACGTTCTATGATTGCTCCAATCTTACAAGTGTCACGATTCCCGACTCTGTTACTACCATCGGCGAGTCTGCGTTCTCTAGTTGCGACAACCTTACAAGTGTCACGATTGGCAACTCCGTCACCACCATTGGCGATTATGTGTTCTATGGTTGCGACGGCCTTACAAGTGTCACGATTGGCGACTCCGTCACCGCCATTGGCGATTGTATGTTCTATGATTGCTCCAATCTTACGAGTGTCACGATTGGTAACTCTGTCACCAGCATCGGCAGGAGTGCGTTCTATGATTGCGACGGACTTAC
>JAZOMJ010000175.1:0-7967 GCA_045653865.1 Eubacteriales bacterium | reverse complement strand
GCATCGGCGAACCCGAAACCGCTATCAACGTGGGTGTCAGCGGCCCCGGTGTGGTGGCTTCCGCCATTCGCCGTGCGGGGGGTTGCAACCTTTCGGAGCTTGCGGACGTGATCAAGAAAACCGCATTTAAGATCACACGTGTCGGTCAATTGGTGGCAAACGAAGCGGCAAGACGTCTCAATACACCCTTTGGTATTGTAGACCTCTCCCTCGCTCCCACACCTGCCATTGGCGACTCTGTGGCATACATCCTTGAGGGGATGGGACTTGAGTCCTGCGGTGCACACGGCACCACGGCAGCCCTTGCAATGCTCAATGACGCTGTTAAAAAAGGCGGTGTTATGGCATCCTCGCACGTAGGCGGTCTTTCGGGCCCGTTCATTCCCGTTTCCGAGGATGCAGGTATGATTGCCGCAGTTGAGCGCGGAGCGCTTTCCTTGGAAAAGCTTGAGGCCATGACGGCGGTTTGCTCGGTTGGTCTTGATATGATTGCTGTTCCCGGGGACACTCCCGAGGACGTTATCAACGGTATCATTGCCGACGAAATTTCCATTGGTGTTGTCAACACCAAAACCACTGCGGTTCGTCTCATTCCCGCATACGGCAAAAAAGCCGGTGAGAGCGTTGAGTTCGGAGGTCTTTTGGGCACAGCTCCCATTATGGCTATCAACACCTACTCGCCTGCGAAATTCATTGGACGTGGCGGAAGAATTCCCGCACCCATCCATAGTTTGAAGAATTAAGGAGACTTACGATATGAAATGGATGATTGCATCCGATATTCACGGTTCGGCATACTACTGTCGCGAGCTTTTGACGGCATTTGAGCGTGAAGCGGCAAGCAAGCTGCTTTTACTCGGTGACGTGCTTTACCACGGTCCTCGCAACGATTTGCCGCGAGACTATGCGCCCAAGCAGGTCATCGAAATGCTCAACGGCATCAAAGAAAAACTTCTCTGTGTACGCGGAAACTGCGACACCGAGGTTGACCAGATGGTTCTGAATTTTCCCGTGCTTGCCGACTACGCTATTTTGGCAGTAGGCGAGCGTATGATTTATGCAACACACGGTCACGTTTACAACGAACAAAAGCTCCCCCCCTTGCAAAAAGGAGACGTTTTGTTGCACGGACACACACACGTTCCCAAGTGCGTGGAGCACGAGGAATATCTCTATATCAATCCCGGCTCGGTTTCTATCCCCAAGGAGAACAGTCCTCACAGTTATTTGATTTTTGAGGAAGGAAAACTGATTTGGAAAAACCTTGACGGTGAGGCGTATATGGAGTATTTTCTCTGATTTTTGCGATATTTGAAATGTTTTTTTAGAAAAATGTAAAAAACTCTTGCAAAAAAAAGAAAAAGATGGTATGCTATAGGTGTAATATTTTGGCATTGGTCAAAGAAAGGGTGAAAAAATGAAAAAGGAAAAAATCAAGGTTGAAAAGGAACCTAAATTTAAGACAAGAAAAATCAAAAAGCTGAAAGAGCCCAAAGTAAAAATCAATTCGGTGGAAGAATTGTTGCCGCCTTCCTACAGACCGCTCTCCTCTTGGAACTACTTTTGGCGCACTCTTTTATACATCATTCCCGTAATCGGTTGGGCATTTATGATTGCTTACGCAGCAAACGGAAAGAGCCGTCACGGCCGTGCATTTGCTCGCGGTTTCATCATCTTTACGGTGCTTTTGATTGCTGCAGTAGCGGCAGCTTTCGGCTTGGGGCTTTTAAAGTTTTGATTTTAAATTTGACGGTGTGTAAAATGTAACAAGCAGTAGTGAAATTTCCTTTGTGCTTGTTGTTTTTTTGATGAAGTTTTTTCAAAAATGTTATTTATTGTGCCTTTTTGATGAAAAAGTATCAAAAAACACGAAAAAAACCTCAAAAAAATTAAAAAAAATGAAAATACCTATTGACAAATTGACAAAAAAGTGGTAATCTATTAGTGTAAAACATTCTGACATAGTCAGAGGAAAGGGTGAAAATTATGAAAAAGACTAAAGTAGAAAAGGTTAAGAAGGTTAAGAAGCTTTCCAAGAGAAAGCAACTTAAGGAGATCGAAAAGAAGCTTCCCATCGCTTACAGACCTATCACCGGTTGGGGTTACTTCTTCCGTGGTATTCTGTACTCCATTCCCGTAATCGGCTGGATCGTAGCTTGGTGCAAGGCTGCTAAGGCAAAGAACCGCAACGTAGCTAACTTCGCTCGTATGTTCGGTACTTTCGCAGTTCTCCTCATCATTGCTGTTGCAGCAGTTGCAGGTCTTGAACTCGCAGGCATCGTTGATTTCCTGCCCTTCATCTAATCTTACTTAAAAAGAATCACTCATCCGTTTTTTGGATGAGTGATTTTTTTATATTTTACCTGCAAGGTTTTCGCGCAGAGAAGAGAGGATGCGCTTTTCTAAACGGGATATGTAGGATTGCGAAATACCAAGCAGATCGGCTACTTCTTTTTGGGTCATTTCTTTTCCTGTACGCATACCGTAGCGCAGTTCTATCAACTCGCGTTCCCGAGGGGCAAGATTGCAAACGGCATCTCGTACCATTTGACGTTCTTCCCGTTGTTCCAATTCATAAGAAATGCTTTCTTCATCGCTTCCCAAAATGTCAGAGAGGAGAAGCTCGTTGCCATCCCAATCGGTGTTGAGTGGTTCATCGATGGAGATGGCTGTTTTTTGTGAACTGTTTTTGCGAATATACATCAAAATTTCATTCTCAATGCAACGAGAAGCATAGGTGGCAAGCTTAATGTTTTTGTCGGCTCGAAAGGTGTTGATTGCTTTTATGAGACCTACGGTTCCAATCGAAATCAAATCTTCAATGCCGGTGCCTACATTTTCAAATTTTTTTGCAACATACACCACCAAACGTAGGTTGTGTTCCACCAAACGAGTGCGCACACTTTCCTCGTCGATGCGCTCAATGCACTCGGCTTCTTCCTCTGCCGAGAGGGGAGTTGGCAGAGTGTCGGGACCATTGATGTAAAAGAGATCTTTGGACTTGCAAAACAGAGCGGTTATGCGAAGCCGCAAATAGTTTAATAAGGTCATATAATAAACCTCCTTTTGCATATCAGTTCATAGCGATTACGGCATCAAATTCGCCTGCGTTTTCCATTGGAGCAGGAGCAATCAAATAGTCGGCAGGGTAGGTTTCTTTGCCGTCGGTTAAGGTGAGGCGCTCCGGCAAAATGGCAGGGAGCATTTGCTTTCCGGTTGCCGTGTTGGCGGGTACCAAACGAATTTTGGCAGCGTATCGTGCATCGGATAACCAATGTTCGGCACGGGGACTTTTGAGCGCTGACGAAAGAGCAGGCGGTAACACTCCCAAAATGCGGTCTCTGTCAGCCACAATGACACTGCGTCCACTTATGGGCTCGCGCAGGTGATTCCCGGTGTCTACCATCGCCCTCAATGTGATGGTTTTGCCAAACAGAACGGCATTTACGGTTACGTATCGCGATTTTTTGGATAAACCGAGAAAGCGCCCCCCCTGCACGGTGGCAAGTCCTGCAAGTGCCGCAATGATGGAAAAAATGAGAATGGAGCTACCATTTTCTTGCGCGGTGCCGATGGGAATTTGAATACGATTGAAAAGCGTATAGAGCGCGGTCATAATACCGCCCAATATCATAGATGTCAGAATGCTGACAACAGTACATTTTACAAGTCCCCAAAATGTTGTTTTTGGGGACGCGAATACGGTGGCGCACATCAAAAAAATGATAGTGCTGTCGCAAATGAGCCCCCAAAATCCATCGGCTCCCACAAACAATGCCACAACTGCCCAAATGCCGCCAACACCTGCGGCAAGCCAAGCGCGCCAACGGCTTACCTTGCGATGAAGCAATGTGGCGGCAATCATTAAGGTTAACAAATTCATACAGGTGTTAATCAAAAAATACAAATCAACATAAACTTCTTGTTCCATTTCAAGCCCTCCCTACTGTTGTTTTTATTATACCTCTGCGCCATTGATAAATTTGTCGCAAAAGAGAAGTGAAAAAAATTTTTGCAAGGACTATACTTTTTGCTTTTTTTGTGATATAATGAAGGAAAGGATAAGAAAAGAGGATTTACATATGTCAAATTTAAAGAATTTTCAAACTTTGTTAGCAGAAAACGGCTTTGATGCCGCTATTGTTACCGATCAACTCAACCAACACTATCTTTCGGGTTTTGAATTTCACGATGGTGTTGTTTTGGTGATGCAAAAGGATGCCTATCTGATTACCGATTTCCGCTATGCAGAAGCGGCAAAAGAGCAAGCAGTCCCCGGCATGCAGGTGCTCACCCCTGAAAAGGGTGCTACCGATGCTATCCGCACGCTTCTTGGCGAGCACAACTGCGTTCGCGTAGCCATCGAAGAGGATCACCTCTCCTTTGCATCTTATGAGCGTTACAAGAGCCTCTTTGTGGGTGTTACTCTCGTGGGCGGAGCATCGGCTCTTCTTGTTCGCCAACGCTTGCACAAGAGCGATGCCGAAATTGAAGCCATCGCACGCGCGCAAAAGGTTACCGATGCGGCGTTTGCACACATTTTGAAAGTGCTTACCCCCGAAATGACCGAAATCGATGTTGCCCTTGAATTGGAAATGTTTATGCGTCGACAAGGCGCGCAAAGTTTGGCGTTTGATACCATTGCGGTTTCGGGCACAAACTCTTCTCGCCCCCATGGTGTTCCGCGCCCTGTCAAGCTCGAGAAAGGCTTTTTGACCATGGACTTTGGCGCACGTGTGGATGGTTACTGCTCGGATATGACACGTACCGTTGTTCTTGGCTCTGCCGATGAAGAAATCAAAAAGGTTTACAACACCGTTCTTTTGGCACAAACCGTTGCATTGGAAGCTGCCGCCGAGGGCGTATCCTGCCACGCGTTGGATACTGCCGCACGCAATGTTATTCACGGTGCAGGATACAAGGGATGCTTTGGTCACTCCTTGGGTCACGAAGTTGGAATGTATATTCACGAAGAACCTCGTCTCTCTCCCAAAGCAGACAACACCGATGTTTTGGAACGCGGCCACGTTATTACTTTTGAGCCCGGTATTTATATTGAAGGCAAGTATGGTTGCCGCATTGAGGATATGGTAGCCGTTTGCAACGATGGTAGCATTCGCAATTTGACGGGAAGTCCGAAGGAATTGATCGAATTGTTCTAATGGAGGTTCTATGAGTGTTTTTTTAACCGTGGCAGAAGAAACACCGGTGATTCAAAAATTTTGGAATTTGGTCGACTGGATTATTCTTCGGTTTTATCTGCCGGTCAATGCAAGCATAGCCGTCAACATTTTGGGCGCATTTGTCTGCATTGTTGCTGCATATCTTTTGGGGAGCATTTCCCCTGCCATTTTGATTTCGCGTCACATTTGTGGGGCTGATATTCGCACACTTGGCAGAAAAACGGCAGGAACTTATAATATGTTGCTTTCCTGCGGCAAAAAAATGGCTATTATCAGCGCAGTGTGTGAGTTTTTCATCGGATACGTTGCCGTTTGGGCGGGTAGATTGATATGGGAAGCCAATGGTTCGGGTCTTGCGTTCTTCTTCGTTGTGTTCGGCAATATTTTTCCGTTGTTTTACCGTATGCGTGGCGGCAAAGGCGTTGTTGTTATGATGGGCGCTGCAGCGGCTCTACATCCAATTGTTGCTTTTTTGCTTATTTTTGTATTTATTCTTTCTGTATTTGCCACCAAGCTGGTTGCATTCGGCTCTGTTGCCATTGCAGGTCTTTGCCCCTTCTTTGTCAAAGCGTTTGCAAACGATGGTTTGCAAATGGCAATGTCGGTGTTTGTTATGCTGGTGATTATTTTTGCACACCGCCACAATTACCGTCGTGTGCAAGAGAGTAAAGAAGAAAAATTCTATTTTAGTGATTACTTCAAAAAGAAGAAAGTTGAGGGTCAGGATGATGAATGAGGCATACCAACAAATCCTTGCTCTTATTTCTGCTTCCGCACAAAAAGGAGCACTCAAAAAAGCGGTGCTTTCCAAGCCGCAGGATGCCGCAAATGTGAAATGCACGCTGACATTGCGCCAAGTGGGAGGCAAAACCGTGTTGCAAGCCGAAACCTTGCGTGCCGACAATAAGGCTCTGCACGAAAATATTGCAATCGATGATGTTGTACGTCTTGGAGAAATTGCTTTACCTTGGGCGCAAATCAATCTTTTGACAACGCTTGGCGATTGCGAATTGCGTTCCTCTAAAAAGGGGAAAATGGCTTTGCTTGGTGGCGATAAGCTTGCTCGCGCGCTTGCCAAAAACGATGCACCGTGTGCCAAAATTGAGAGCAACAATCGCGAAAAGAACCATATTCTTTCGGGGAACGAGCCGTTTTTAAAGTTCCTCGACGTCAGTGACGAAAACGGTCGTGTACGCGATAAAAAGCAATCTAAATTCCGTCAAATCAATCGCTTTTTGGAGCTCATCCGCGATTGTGTATCGCATTTGCCCGAGGTAGGAACGCTCCGCATTTGCGACCTTTGCTGTGGCAAGAGTTATCTTTCCTTTGCCGCGTACCACTATTTTACCGAGGTGCTCCACAGAGACGTGCGTATGACAGGCGTTGACCTCAAACCCGACGTGGTTGCTTACTGCAACGAGGTTGCAGGAAAGCTTGGCTTTGACGGCTTGGAGTTTTTGTGTGGCGACGTCAACAAATACGAATGCGACGAGCATGTGCACTTGGTTATTTCTTTGCACGCTTGCGATATTGCCACCGACTTTGTGCTAAACAAAGCCACCGAGTGGCAAGCGGACGTTATTCTTTCCACGCCCTGCTGTCACCACGAAATGAACCACACCATCAATTGCGAGGCGCTTTCCTTTATTACGGGGCACTCTATGCTGCGCCAAAAGCTTTGCGATGCGGCAACCGATGCGTTGCGCCTCAAACGCTTGGAGGCGTGCGGTTATGCCGTGTGCGCCTTGGAGCTCATCGACCCCGAGGAAACACCCAAAAACATTATGTTGCGCGCTCTAAAGCGCCGCAATTTTGATCCCGCATCAGGGGAAGCCAAGCGCTTGCAAGAGGAATATCTTGCGGCAAAGGCGTTTTTGGTTGGGGATCAAAAAGTCTCGTTCTAAAAGACACAAGTGAGAGGAAACACAATATGTTCAAACTCTTTTCCCGTAAAAAAGATCCCAACAGCAAGGCTTACCGTTGGGAGATGGCAAAGCAGATGGCAAACCATCACATTCGCTACGTTACCGAAAAAATCAATGACGTAGACGAAGTAATCGGTCGCAATGGCGGACTGAATATTCGCAATGACGAGCTCATTGTTTTTGCATCCTCCGATGTTATTTTTCGATGCAAAATCGAACAGATGCAGGCGTGGGAACTGCTCTCCAAGGATGGCGTAGTCATTACCGCCCCCGACCTCGAACACGGCGGACGCGAGCGCACAATTATTGTTTTTTATGTATATTATCGATAACATGTTATGCAAAAAAACGGCTTTTTCCAAATGGAAAGAGCCGTTTTTTTGTTGTTTGCATAATCTGCGCGCAATTCGGCACAATAAAAACAAAAGCAAAAATCGGCGATTGTTTCCTTACGGTCGCTTTTGTAGGAGTGGCAAAATGAAAGAATTTACTTATACCATTGTGGATAAAGACGGCATGCACGCACGTCCTGCCGGCAGGCTTGCCATGTGTGCCAAGCAGTTTGCATCCAATGTTATTGTGAGAGCCAACGGCAAAACGGCAGATGGCAAGCTGCTGATTCCTTTGATGATGTTGGGCGCGGTTCTTGGCACCACCTTGACGTTTTCTGTGAGTGGTGAGGACGAAGAGAAAGCCGCGCGCGAGTTGGAGCAGTTCTGCCATACACAATGGAATCCCGGGGGAGTGGTTGCCAATGACACAGAAATTGAAAACTGAGGTAATACACGGCACTGGCATCGGGGAGGCGTGCACAATGGGAAAATTGCGCTTTTTGCACACCAAGTCGGATCGTAGCCAT
>JAZOMJ010000174.1:0-15914 GCA_045653865.1 Eubacteriales bacterium | reverse complement strand
TTGCCAACGCCGCGAGAGAGCGCGTAGCGTGCTTCAATACCGTAAAGAATATCTTTTGCCATTTGTGTGTACCTCGTTTAGAATTATTCTACAATTGCGAGAATGTCGCTTTGTTTTACGATGGTGTATTCAACGCCATCCATTTTCACTTCGGTTCCGGAATATTTACCGGTGATAACCTTATCGCCAACCTTTACTTCCATAGGAATGAGCGCGCCGTTATCGTCGCGTGCGCCGGGACCTACGGCTACAACCTCTGCTACCTGGGGCTTTTCTTGAGCAGCCGCGGTGAGCAGAATGCCGGTTTTTGTTTTTTCTTCAGCCTCAACAAGCTTGACCACAACGCGGTCGGAAAGGGGTCTGATGTTCATTTTGGAATTCCTCCTTATATTTTGCGAATTCAATGCGATTTTGTCGGTTTTTAGCACTCAAAAGGGTAGAGTGCTAACATCTGCTATTATTGTATACTATTTTATGGAAAAATCAAGTGTTTTGGCGCATTATTCACATTCTTTTAACAATTCAACCACCGTTTTTTGCGGTGAATGTTTGGAAAACGAAAAAAGCTGTCGAAGCATAGTTTTTTCATTTTTGGAATAGAATAAAAGGACGAAAGTGAGGTGCACAATTTGATGTTAAAATGGCTTTTAACAGGCGGCTTGATACCACCGCTTTTGCTTATTTGCGGCTTGTTTTTCTTTGTGTATTTAAAGGGATATCCTTGGCGCGCTCCCGGGAGAATGTTTTCTGCTTTTGTAGGTGAGAAAAAAGGCGAGGGGGCATCTTCTTTTCGCGCTATGATGTTGGCGCTTGCCGGAACGCTTGGCGTGGGGAATATTGTAGGCGTTGCCAATGCCATTGCCATTGGCGGAGCGGGCGCGGTGTTTTGGATGTGGATTTCAGCTCTTTTTGCCATGATTCTCAAATATGCCGAAATCGTGTTGGCGGTTTCGCATCGCAGAACAGACTCAAAGGGAAACCTCTTTGGCGGAGCGGTGTATTATATTCGCGATTGTTTGCTCGCCCACAAATGGGAGCGGTTTGCTATTGTCATTCCTGCTATTTTTGCGGTCTTGTTTGTGACCAATGCCCTCAGCGTGGGGTGTATTGTGCAAGTACACGCCATTGGCGAAACCTTGCAGGATGTTATAGGAATTCCCACCGTCTATAGCGGTGTTTTCCTTGTTTTGCTGACCTTGCCGCTTTTGGCACGCGGAACCAAAGGCATATCGGCACTCACCGAATATTTGGTGCCCATTATGACGGCAGGGTATATTGTTTTATCTGTTGCGGTATTTATTTTGCGTCGCGATGCACTCGGCGGAGCGTTCTCGGCGATTTGGAAAGGTGCCTTTAGCACCGAGAGTGCCGTGGGAGGCGTGAGCGGCTTTTTGCTCTCTCGTGCTTTGCGAATCGGAACGATGCGCGGTCTGCTTTCCAACGAGGGTGGATGTGGAACAGCACCTACGGCTCATGCCGCGGCAAAGGTCAAAAGTCCGGCACATCAAGGCGTGTGGGGTATTTTTGAGGTGTTTGTTGATACGATTGTTCTTTGCACCGCCACGGCTCTTGTAATTTTGGTCAGCGGAGTGGATATGACCTCGGGTGGCGCTATGATGACGGTGAATGCGTATTCCTCGGTGCTTGGCGGTTTTGCGGGGTGGTTTTTTTCTTTGGCGGTATTTTGCTTTGGATATGCAACTCTGCTTTGCTGGGGAAGTTATGGTATGGAGAGCGTACGCTTTCTTTCCCAAAAGAAAAGATGGCGCGTACTGTATATTTTGGCGTTTGGCGCGTGTGTATTGTTTGGTGTGCGTGTCGCTCCCGAATTTGTGTGGAGCATTGGAGATTTTGGCATTGCCACAATGACCTTTATCAATCTTTGCACGCTGCTTTTGTTGCGTCGCGAAATCAAAAAAGAAACCCTTTCATTTGTGCAAGGGGGAGGAGGAAAGGAATCCACTTCAATATAAGAGGAAGAAAAGGCGCAAATTTGTTTGCAAAATGCACACACAAAGGGCGTTTTTGTAAGGAAAAATAATATTATTGTTACAAAATTGATAAATTTTCGTCAAACCCCTTGTATATTGGAAAAAAATGCGTTATAATATATGCTGTAAGGAAAGGCTTTCCAATGGAAGGTCAACTAAAATTATTTATTAAACGGAGGATTTTTTCCAATGGCAAACGTAAAAGTTGCGATTAACGGTTTCGGTCGTATCGGCCGTCTGGCATTCCGTCAAATGTTCGGTGCAAAGGGTTATCAAGTAGTTGCTATCAACGACCTTACCAAGCCCTCTATGCTCGCTCACCTTCTCAAGTATGATACTGCTCAAGGCAGATACAACCACGACGTTGTTGCTGATGATGAAGCAAGCACCATCACTGTAGACGGCAAGACCATTAAGATTTATTCCGAAAAGGATGCTGCAAACCTTCCTTGGAAGAAGCTGAAGGTTGACGTAGTTCTCGAGTGCACCGGTTTCTACTGCACACAAGAGAAGTCCATGGCTCACATCAACGCAGGCGCTAAGAAGGTTGTTATCTCCGCTCCCGCTGATAAGGCTACCAAGACTGTTGTTTACAGCGTAAACGAGAACATTCTCACTCCCGATGATAAGATCATCTCTGCTGCATCTTGCACCACCAACTGCCTCGCTCCCATGGCAAAGGCTCTCAACGACTATGCACCCATCCAATCCGGTATCATGACCACCGTTCACGCTTACACCGGTGACCAAATGATCCTCGATGGTCCTCACAGAAAGGGTGACCTCCGTCGTGCACGTGCAGGCGCACAAAACATCGTTCCCAACTCCACCGGCGCTGCAAAGGCAATCGGTCTCGTAATTCCCGAGCTCGATGGCAAGCTCATCGGTTCCGCACAAAGAGTTCCTACCTGCACCGGTTCTACCACCATCCTGGTAGCTGTTGTTAAGGGCAAGGATATCACCAAGGAAGGCATCAACGAGGCTATGAAGGCTGCTTCTTCCGCATCCTTCGGTTACAACACCGACCAAATCGTTTCTTCCGACGTTATCGGCATCACCTACGGTTCTCTCTTCGATGCAACTCAAACTATGGTTGCTAAGATCGACGAAGATACCTACCAAGTACAAGTTGTTTCTTGGTACGACAACGAGAACTCCTACACCAGCCAAATGGTTCGCACCATTAAGTACTTTGCAGAGCTTCAATAATTTGCAAATTGCATAACAAACAAAAGGGAAAGCTTCGGCTTTCCCTTTTTGTTTTTGAAAGGAGACGCGGGGGAACTTTTTTCGCGAAAAAACTTCCCCCGCACCCCCTCAAAAAAGCACTCACAAACAGAGATGAAAAAATACACTTGACACTCCCGCCTCAAAAATGGTATAATAAATATAGAAACTTACCAAAATCTGTTTGCCCGTGTGGCAGATCGGAGGATTACAATATGAAAAAATACATTCTCGCCCTTGACGAAGGCACGACCAGCGCGCGTGCGATTTTGTTTGATCGCGATAGCCGAATCGTCTCTATGGCGCAACACGAGATTGCACAAATCTATCCCGCCCCCGGTTGGGTAGAACAAGACCCGATGGACATTTACGCAAATCAATACGCATCCCTTACCGAATGCATTGCAAAGAGTGGCATCTCGCCCGACGAGATTGCGGCAGTCGGTATTACCAATCAGCGCGAAACGGTAATTGTTTGGGAGCGTGCCACGGGCAAACCCATCTACAACGCCATCGTATGGCAATGCCGTCGCACGGCAGACACCTGCGAGGAGCTTGAGCGTGCAGGACACGCCGCATACGTTTCCGCAACCACGGGCTTGCGCCTTGACCCGTATTTCAGCGGCACCAAAATCAAATGGATTCTCGACCACGTAGAGGGCGCACGCGAGCGCGCAAAACGAGGCGAATTGATGGTGGGAACGGTTGACACTTGGTTGACTTGGAAGCTTACCGAGGGCAAGGTGTTTGTCACCGACCTGACAAACGCATCTCGTACTATGCTTTGCAACATTCACACGGGTGAGTGGGATGAGGGAATGCTTAACATCCTCGATATTCCGCGAGAGATGCTCCCCGAAATCCGCAGCAGTAGCGAGGTTTACGGATATTTTCAATGTATGGGCACCGAAATTCCGATTGCAGGTATTGCAGGTGACCAGCAAGCCGCCCTCTTTGGTCAAGGCTGCTTTGCGTCAGGCGAAGCCAAGAATACATACGGCACAGGCTGTTTCCTGCTCACACACACGGGCAACAGCGCCATTCACAGCTCGCACGGGCTCCTGACCACCGTAGCCGCTACCGAGGCAGGAAAGCCCATAGAATACGCACTAGAGGGCAGTGTATTCGTCGGTGGCGCGGTCATTCGTTGGCTGCGCGACGAAATGAAGCTCATTCACGATGCAAAGGATAGCGAATATTTTGCCAAAAAGGTGGCAGATACGGGTGGTGTCTATTTTGTTCCTGCCTTCACGGGTCTTGGAACCCCCTATTGGGATGCACACGCGCGCGGAACCATTGTTGGATTGAGCGCAGGCATTGGCAAAAATCACATCATCCGCGCGGCTCTTGAGTCGATTGCTTATCAAAGCGAAGATTTGCTTTCGGCAATGAATGCCGATATTGAGGGCGTTGCAGGGGATGCCGGCAAAATTCACAGCCTGCGCGTCGACGGTGGCGCATCGGCAAACGGACTTTTGATGCAAATGCAAAGTGATCTTTCCGGTATCGAGGTTTTGCGTTCTGCCAATCCCGAGGCAACCGCGGCAGGTGCGGCTTACCTTGCAGGACTTGCGGTTGGTTTTTTCCAAGGTCGCGAGGAACTCAAAAACAAGTTGGGCGCAGGGGAGGTCTATCGTCCTGCCATCAACCAAGCAGAAAGACAGTTGCGTATGCAGGGATGGCACCGTGCCATCAAGGCGTGCCGTATCTTTTCGGAAAGTGAGGAATAAACATGGCAATTCAAAAACAAGAATATAAAGTGCTTTCAAGCGATAGAGTGCATCAACTTGCGGGCGTAGTTTATCTGCCAGAGGGTGAGCCTGTCGGCTTCTTTCAGGTTGTGCACGGCATGACTGAATACATCGGGCGCTACGATCGTTTTATGCGTGAAATGGCAGAGAACGGTTGGATCTGCTTTGGTCACGACCACCTCGGTCACGGTTACACCGTAAACAATGATAGCGAGCTTGGTTTTATTGCATCCGAGGGCGGTTATGACCTTTTGCAACGCGATGTTGGAAAAATGGCAGATGCCGTTATCAAGCAATTTACTCCCAATGGCAAAAAGCTCCCTCACGTATTGATGGGGCATAGCATGGGCTCATTTGTGGTTCGTCTTGCAACGGCAAATCAATACGTCAAGCCCGCCCGCCTCATCGTTATGGGTACAGGTGGCCCCAATCCCGTAGCGGGACTTGGCTTGGCATTGATAAAAATCATCAAGGTGTTACGTGGTGAGCGCCACATTTCCAAGTTGTTGGATACCATGGCATTTGGCACCTACAATGATGCTTGGAAAAATAGTGGCGAAACCGCTCCCAACCCGTGGTTGACATCCGACCAAGGTGTTCGTGAGCGCTACTTTGCCGACCCGCTTTGCACGTTCAAATTTACCGTAAGTGCCATGGGAGACTTGATTACCTTGACAAAAAACGCCAATGACCGCACATGGTATCAAAAAATGCCTTCTGACCTGCCCATTTTGTTGGTAGCAGGTGCCGAGGACCCCGTTGGCGAATTCGGTAAAGGTGTTAAGAAAGTTCATGAAGAGCTTATCAAAACGGGACACAACTCTCAAATTCGTCTTTACGAGAACGCCCGTCACGAAATCCTCAATGACATCTCTTATGAGGATGTTGTAAAGGATATTTTGGCGTTTTGCAAGTAAAGGATAATAAGATAAAAAAGCAGTGCTAAGCACTGCTTTTTTATTACTTATCTTATTTCTTCATCTCTTCCAAAATCTGCTTGAGCAAATCTTCGGTGGTGGGGTTGGCTTCGCGATCGAGACGTGCTTTTTCTTTTGCCTCGGCTTCGGCACGCGCGGCTTCTTCAACCTCTTTGCGGTGCTTTTCTGCCATATAAGCGGCAACGGCTTCGGTATCTTTGAGTTTGATGCCAAGCGCTTTCATATTCTTGTAGTCGGCTTTTGTGGGAATGCCGTCCATAATTTTGTCACCGATGGCGAGTCGTCTTTCACGCACAGTGTTCACAATTTTTACCAACGTAAAGAGAACAAACGCAACGAGGAAAAAGTTGATTATCGCGTTGATGAAGGAACCCCAATCAATGTAGATGGATTGGGTGAGGTCGGGAACAATTTCAAAGCCGATTACGTTTCCATCGGCATCTAAAATATCTTGTGTTGTATCTACACGAGTCAAAAAGGTGTAAATTTCGGAGAGCGAATTTTTGCCAAAAATGAGCGCGAGCAGCCAGTTGATGATAGGTTTGAGGATAAAATTACTGAGTCCGTTTACAATAGCGGTAAAAGAACTACCAACAATTACACCAACTGCCATATCCACTACGTTGCCGCGTGTAATAAACTTTTTAAACTCTTCAAAAAACTGTTTCATGTTGATTTCTCCTTGGTTTGATACGTAAAGAGATTTACACCTTTTATTATACCCATTTTTGGGCAATTGTCAATATCATTCTACAAAAAAGAGTGCTCAATCATATGACCGAGCACTCTATGGTATTATATTTTATTATTTTACGTTCTTGGGTTTTCTGATGCGGTTGAGTTGCTTGTTGAGCTTGAGAAGTTCTTCCTTGGTAAAGGAAATGTTCATCATGCCCATCATGGAGCTCAAACGAAGAACGGTAAAGCCGCCCATCATTTGCATAATTCCCCCGCCGGCATCTTTGAGGTTTACGCTAAATCCGCCGGATTTCTTGCCCTTCTTTTCATTCTTTTTGTTAGCATCCATCTTTTTCTTGAGTTTGAGACCAAGAGAGAGGAACCAAAGCTTGCCGCGGGTGGACTTCATAATGGAAGCAACGGTGTCATTCAGGGAATATCTGCCTTCAATTTCAACAACGTCGAACCAATTCAGAACTGCACCAACTTCGCGCAGAACGTAGTCCATGTTCATCTCGTCAACCTTGCGAATCTTGCCCTCATCGGAGAGGTTGCCTGCTTTTGCAACAATGGTGCTCTCGCCAACGTTCTTTACGTCAAAGTAGAAGAAGTGGTCAGCAGCAGTCTTTTTGCCAATGCTCTCGCCATTTACAAAGAGCTCAACCTCGGGCAGGTTGGAGTAAACGGTTACCTTGGTAACATCCTCAACGCGGTCGATGTAACGCTTGCCGCAAAGGTGAACGAAGGGATCAACCTCGGGAGATACGAGCCATGCCTTGTAAGCATAGAAGGAGTCCTTCTTGTACTTGCGGTCGATGGTGATCAGACCCTTGTGGTTTTGTCCGTTTTCGCCGCCCTCAGCTCTTGCATCGGCACCAAAGTCGAACATATTCCAAACGTGAGTAGCCCAAATGTATTTACGGGTGAAGAGTTGCTTGATGAGCTCTTCGTGATAGAATGCTTGGTATTCTTCGGTGTAGTCACCTTGGCGAGGATCGGAGGTGTGCCAGTTAAGTGCTTCACAACCGTATTCGGAGCAACCAATCGGAATGCTGGGGTGCATTGCGTGGAACTTATCAAACCAAGGGCCGTTCATAGTGGTGTCACCGCCGTACCAACCAAAGTAGTGGTTGTAGGAAACAACATCAGGAATTTGGAGATAAGGATCTTCCATTTTGCACATCGAAACTGCCGCAATGGTGGTAAGACGGGTCTTGTCCATTTCGTGGCAGAGATCGTTGAGGATGCGGTGGTTCTCAAGCAAATCCTCGGTGGAGCCACCGATGGAGATTTCGTTGGAGAGACCCCAAACAACGATGGATGCGTGGTTGTAGTTTTGGGTTACGAGTTCCTTCATTTGGTTGATGGTGTTCTCGCGACCGGTGGGCATGTGACGGGAAATGTAGGGGATTTCTGCCCAAATTACAAGACCGCGCTCGTCACACAGATCATAGAAGTATTGATCGTGTTGGTAGTGAGCCAAACGAATGGTGGTAGCACCCATTTCGCAAATGAGGTCCATATCTTCTTCGTGGTGCTCGGGGAGCAGAGCGTTACCAAAGCCCCATCTGTCTTGGTGACGGGATACACCGCGCAGGGGATATTCTTCACCGTTGAGAATGAAGCCGTTTTCGGGATCAATCTTAAAGGTGCGGCAACCAAAACGGCTGCATACGTTGTCGATAACGTTGCCGTTCTCAACAATTTCTACTTCACAGCAGTAGAGGTAGGGGTCCTTGCGACCGTGCCACAGATGAACATTCTCCAAGGAGAAATTAACGGTGGTTTCGGTGCTTTCAATCTTTGCAATTTCATTTTCTTCTTTGTCGTAAATGGTGTAAACCAGCTTTTGTGCAGGGGTAACGTCCTTTACAAACACCTTAACTTCAACGTTTGCATTCTTGCCATCAACGTTGGGGGTGATCATAAGACCGTAGCCGCCGTAGTAGTCAAGATCGAAGTGAGCCTTGTTTACAGCAATGAGGTTTACGTCACGGTAGATACCACCGTAGAAGGTGAAGTCTGCCATTTGGGGGTAAACGGTTTCGTTGATGGTGTTCTCAACAACAATTGCAATTTCGGTTTCGTCAGCAATCTTTTCGGTGGGGTTAACTCTCCAAGTGGAGTAACCGCCATCGTGATGAGCGAGCTTTTCACCGCCAACGTAAACGTCGGCAGATGCATTTGCACCACGGATTTCGAGGTAGTAAAGGTCAGCCTCGGGCAGGTCTGCCTTCTTCAAGGTCTTGCGATAAACGCAGTGACCGCGGAAGTAGTCGTTGCCGCCATCCATGCCGTCAACGGCGTTCCAAGAGTGAGGAAGGTTTACGTTCTCACCTTGGTTTACGGTAATATCGGTGCTATCCTTAACAAACAGCCAATCTTTGTTCAAGTTGATAATATTTCTCACGGTATATATTCCTTTCAAATCGTATTAGTTTGAAAATGTTTCCCAAAAGAGTGGGAGCACCAATTGCTCCCGAAAAGGGAACGGGGAACTGTTCCCTAAAATGGCGTCCGAGAGCGGTTTGCAATCGGACGCCCGAGAATGAATTAGCCTACGAGGTTATCGTTGTCTTCTGCGGTGGTAACCACAAAGAGGTCGTCACCTTCAATATTGCGTCCGAGGTCCTTGCTCATTTGGTTCAAGGTCTTCTTGTCAAGATTGTAGATGATAGCAAGACCTACGAATTGAACAACTGCGCTGAACATATAAAGACCTGCAACAAGCCAGCACATGTTGTGAGCGGTTTGAGCGGTTTGTCCGATGGTTCCGTACTTGGAAACGTAACCGAGAGCGCCCATAATCAACAGAACAACAGAGGGGCCTACGCCTTGAGCGAGCTTACGGAAGAAGGAGTGCAGAGAGTAAACAGTGCCTTCCTCACGAGTTCCGAACTTCCACTCGTTGTAGTCGATTGCGTCACCCATCATAGCCCAAGATACACAAGTGTAAACACCCATACCTACGCCGAATACAACAAGACCGAGCAGGTAAACGATGAGGGCAATATTAACAGATTGAATCAAGGGGAAGATCAGCATAATTACGCCACCGACCATAGAAACGATGGTGCCGAATACGGAAGCTTCTTTCTTTCCGTATTTCTTTACGATTTTTGTAATGAAGGGCATGAAGAGGAACATAGGCAGAAAACCGATCATTTGAACAAGACCGGACATAGATGCCATGTTAAAGTAGGTTGCAAACATAATAGTGTTTGCAGTTGTAGCTGCGTTCATACCAAGGAACATACCCATAGCGGCAACGGTTGCACCAACTGCAGGGCGGTTTCTCATAAACTTGCCAAAAGCCTTGAAAATGTTGAACTTTTCATTGCTTTCGCTTGTTTTAACAGAATTTTCATCAACGCGAATTGTGCTCAGCTTGAGCATCAGCATAAAGGAGATAAAGCCGATGATGCCCATGATAAGAGCTGCAAAGAATACTCTTTCGCCAAGAAGAACTTCCAACTGTTTGCCGGTCAAGGGGCTCAAAACTGCATCGCCTGCGGCATAAGCCTCACCGGTAACGGGGTTACTGTGGAATTTATCGGGGCTGAACATTTCTTCAGCACCTTCGGGAATTTCGATTTTGTCAAGGAAGCTGGTTGTGCCATCATACGTAACCTTGTTCCAAATGAGCATGGGGAGAATGATACCAGGCAGGAGGTTACCGATCATGGAACCGATCGATCTCCAAGTGGAGAGTTGTGCTCTTTCGCCTACGTCCTCGGTAATAACCGACAGCATAGAGCCGTAAGGAACGTTTGCAATGGTGTAGAATGCATCCCAAACGATGTAGCCCAAAACAAACAGAACAGCTTTGAGAACTACGGGAGCCTTGGGGAAGGGAAGGAATACTGCTGCGCCGCCAATCAAAAGACCGCATGCGCCAATGAAGATGTAGGTTTTGAATTTGCCCATCTTATACTTTCTTTTATCTCTGTCAATCAGAGAACCGATAAGCGGGTCATTAACAGCGTCCCAAATTTGAACGATCAGGAGAAGGGCGGAGAGAAGACCGGTTTCCAGCATCATAAATACGAGCCAGAAGGTTTGAACGGTGCCTTTGAGTGAAAAACTCATGTTGCAGCCAAGGTCGCCTGCGGCATAAGCGATCTTATCGCGAATACCAAATTTGCGCTTGCCATTGGCGTCAAGCTGGGGTGCTTTTTTCATTGTTGTTTTCCTCTTTTCTAAAATTTTGTTTTGTGTGAACCAAGTCGCAATTCGACTCAAAATCCATCTCTATTAGTATAAATCTTTTTCATTTTTTACGTGAGTAATTTTTTAATGCGAATTTGTATTATTTTAATATTTTTTGTGAAAAAAACATTGAAAATGTCAAGAATATATGTTATAATTATAATATGAATCCAAAAATGTATTTTTATACAAAAGGAGGCGGTTGCTGTGTTGTTTGAAAATGAATTGAATTTGCTTTGCTCCACCTTTCAAAAAAGCCATATTCGTGTAGAGCTTGTCACCGAGGCCGCCGTTGCCGCCGCCATTTTGCCCGAGGATGTCGAAACCGACTTGATGCTTGGCAACGATGCGCGTCTGTGGCGCAGTGTTTTGCGTCAGCCGCTCAAGCCGAGCACACTTTACAAAACGGCTGATGAATACCGCCGCACCTATCTCTATCTGCTTTTGCCCGAAACAACCGAAAAAACCGTGTTGCTCATCGGCCCCTATCTCCCCGAGGCTTTGACAACCGAGGAACTCTTGGAGCTTGGCGAGCAAGACGGACTTTCGCCGCAAATGCAAAAGTACGTGTTTGAGTATTTCAACAGTATTCCCGTGCTCGCCGAAACCAACTTTTTGCTCTTGATGCTGGAAAGCTTTTGCGAGCATATTTGGAATACGTCTGTGTTTGCCGTTATTGACGTAGAAAGTGAACCGCGTGCACCTGTTTCGCTCATTCACGGAAAAACCAACAGCGACCGTTTGGAAGATAACTTGGTGAATATGAAAGTATTGGAGGAACGCTATGCCTTTGAAAATGAACTTTTGCAAGCGGTCACCAACGGGCAGATTCACAAAGAAAAACAGCTTCTTGCGGCTTTTTCGCAAGAGGTTTTTGAAATGCGCACCGCATCCCCCTTGCGTAATGTCAAAAATTACTGCATCATTATGAATACGCTATTGCGCAAGGCTGCCGAGCAGGGGGGCGTGCATCCCGCGTATTTGGATCGTGTTTCCTCGGATTTTGCTATCAAAATCGAACAGATGTCACTCGCTTCGGAGTTTTCTTCAATGATGCACGAAATCTTTGTAGGCTATTGCCGTTTGGTGCGCAAGCACTCCATCAAGCGTTATTCTCCCGTTGTGCAAAAAACGGTGTTGCTCATCGATTCCGATCTTTCTGCACCGCTCACGCTCTCCACGCTTGCCGCCGCGCAAGGACTCAGCGAGGGATATCTTGCAACGGTTTTCAAAAGAGAGACCGAAAAAACGATTTCGGAGTACGTGCGCGAAAAGCGTATGAAGCATGCGGCGCACCTGCTCACCACAACGAGGTTGCAAATTCAAACCATCGCCCTGCACTGTGGCATTATGGACGTGCAGTATTTCACCAAACAGTTCAAAAAGCAAACGGGTAAAACTCCAAAGGAATACCGCGAAAGTGCAGAATAATGCATCACGTTATATAAAAAGCTATTCCTCCCTTGTGGCAGGTGCGCGATTTTTTGATTAGTTAAAGTTCAAGGTGTTGTGAATTACAGTGCCGTCAGCCAAACGGATAGCGATTGCACAGCCTCTCCAATAAGCCTTGTCGTTCCAGTTACAAGGAGCAACCTCAAGGGTAACCTCTTGACCGCTGTAGTCAGCAAGGAAGCTGTACTGAGAGGGGTTAGAATGATAGAAGCTGATCTTGTTGCCGTTGGCATCTGTGAGTGTTACGGTCTCTCTGTTGGAAGAGGGAACGTACAACGTACCTGTGAGTACGTAAACCTCGGTGCTGTGGTCTTCCATTGCGGAGAGGTCATATACTTCCTTAATGGTTGCATCGGTGATGAACTTTTCGGTGGAGTATTCGTGGTTGCCGTAGTAGTTTACCAAAATTTCAGCATCTACAATAGAGGATTGACCAACACGCTCAACGTTCTTGGAGGGGTTGATGTATTGCTCACGCTTACCTTGCAGAATAATCTCGTGACCGATGCTGAGTCCTGCAAATTGGGTTTCATCCTTTACGAGAACCGCGATCATGCTACCATCCTCGCCAAAGAGGTAGAAGCCGGATTTGTTAACAACAGAGGGACCAACAATACCCTTAACGATGATGGTGGTGTCATCGGGAGTGGTGATAGCATCTGCTACAGAGATGTATTCAAAGGTTTGGGGAGCGGTGTAATTTACAACAATGGTACGGGATGCGGTCTTACCGTTGTAGGTGGCGGAAACGGTGATTTCTGCCTTGCCGTAGGACTTGCCACAGTGCATAACGGTCTTGCCGTTTGCGGTTTCAAAATAAATAATGTTTGTGTTGCTGGAGGAGTAGGAGAGGGTTACGCCGTCAAAGCCGAGCAGGGTAGAGGAAACAGAGGTTTGAAGCTCCAGTGCGGGGTCTGCGGTGTATTCGTTTTCAAATTGTGTAACACCAAAGTAATCGATTGCAAAATCGGGAGCGTTTGCGATGTCAAAGAGGAAGCCCTCGTCGATGACTTGAATTGCCTTAAAGCGCCAGTTGCAACCGGTTGCGGTGCTCTTTGCGTTGATAACAGAGAGATAAACGGTGCAAATTTTGCCGTCAAAGGGAGCAAGCCAATCGAGGTCGTTACCGTTGCATTGGGTGTAAATGTAAGAGCCGGTAATGCCGTCAATATCGTCGATGTAGTAGTTTACAAAGCCGGTGCTCTCTTGCTTTTTAATAAGAGCGTTTACTTTGTAAATGGTGGTGGTAATGTCGGTGGTAAAGGGGGTATCCATAATGTTTTTAACGGTGGTTTCGGTTACCCAAGAGTAGTCGGGAGCAGAAACTTGCTTGTCGTTTTCAATAACGCGAGCCTTGGTAAGCTGATTGCAGCCCTTGTAGCCGTGCTTTTCGGCACTGGTTGCTTCGTCAGCCAAAATCCACCAATCCTTTTCGGCAACAATGGTAATGGTGTTACCAACTGCAACAGAGGTTGCAACCTCGTTGTTGTAAACATAAATGGAGTTGGTGCCGTCAACAAGATAAATACCGTTGGGAGCCATGCCGCTGGCATAGGTGATTTGAGCAACCACACCGGTTACCTTCACCTTTGCACCGAGCTCGGCATTGCGTGCTTCCTCAATGGTCATTTCAACGTAAGCGCTTTCGTCAATGGTTGCTTTTTCGTAAGCGAGGAGGGTGGGTCTTTCAAATTCTACCTTCTTGCCTTGGTAGTTCTTAATGGTGCCTTGAACTGCAATGGTATCACCAACTTGAAGCTTGTCGGCATCCTTTTTGATTTGGTAACAGAAGATGGGGAAATCTTCATAACCGTCTACAACAATGGTAACGGAGATGTCATTGTATTGTGCATTGTAACCCTCAGAAGCAATGATTTTGCCCTTGAGCGTGTATGTGCCGGGGAGAACCTGATCAGCACCCAAAGCGTAAGCCGCGGGAATAACAACTGCAGGGTCGTCGAACTCGATGCCGTCGAATACAGAGGATTCGGGAGGAGTGATATCCTCGGGAGCCTCGGTGGTGGTTTCTGTAGGAGCCTCGGTGGTAGTTTCTGTGGGAGCCTCGGTAGTGGTTTCTGCAGGGGTTGTGCCCTCGGGAGTGGTCTCTGCGGTGGTAGTTTGTACTTCGGTTGTTTCGCTGTTGGGTTTTGCGATGATATTACAACCCGTTGCAAGCAAGGTGGTTGCAAGCATCAAAAGTGCCATCAGCAAAGAGAGGATTCTTTTTGAGTTTTTCATAGTGTGCATCTCCTTTTCAATTTTGCAAAGATATATCCATTATAATGGATTTGTCGCATAATGTCAAGCGGAGATTGGAAAAAAATGTAGAAAAAAACGATAAAATCGGTGAAATCCGCCGAGAAAAATTCGACGGATTTCTTCGTTTTCATGTGGCTTTTGTTCTGCGCTAAGTGAGATAGCCCCGTGTTATGGATGAAGTTTAATCAAAGAATTTGGAGCATTCCTCGGCAAACAGATGTCCGAGCTTGATTTCGCTGAGCGAGTCATAGTGGGCAATATCGGGTTCGTCCCGTGGCTCACCGATTACCGAGAGACCGTGGCTGATGGTGTCAATTACAACGTTCATCGGCGAGGCATCCGCCATCGCTTGTTTGGATTGGTTGAGTTGGATGTAATGCTTCCAAAAGATGGTTGCGGCAATGTAGGCATCTACAAAAGCAATACCGTCATCCGAAGCATAATCGGAAAACTCATCGCGTATATCCGAAACGAATCGGCTCAGGTTCTCTTCATACGCCAGTGCAACGTCCTCTTCCAACGAGTCGGATTCGCCTTGCATCCAGCACATCGCTTCTATCTTAATATCGTAATTTTTCAACGTCAGGTAATCAAGACTCGCATTTACGTAGTCCACAAAACTGCTGTAGAGCGGTCCTGTTTCTCCGTCGCTTGAGGGAGAGAGCCACTGCTCATAGAGGTTTGTGCCGCCCCAAGCATACTTAATGATAAAAAAGGTTTGGTCGGGGTAGAGCTCGTTCAGCTTTTCTGCGAGACCAAGTTCGGGACCGAAGAAGCCGCCCCACTCGCCTTGACTCGCCTCGCATTTTACAAAGGCGTGCGACTCGTTGGTGGCAGAAGCAAAATAGTTGATGTAGACGTTGTCGTAGCCTGCTTCATATTCGGCATACTGTTCCTCTGATACGTTTTGTCTCAAATACTCGTCTCGACTGCAGCCCGCCGCATTTGATTGACCTGCAAGCAAAATAACCGTAGCCTTTTTGCCAAATCCGTAGGGCAGGGTGTCGTGAAGTCCGGTTTTCGATATTGCCTGATAGTGTTTTACAACAGAAAATACAGAAATTCCGACAAGCACTGCCAAAACAGCAGCCAACAGAAGAAGGATGATTTTGGTTTTCTTTTTCATTTTGCCTCCTAACAGAGTGTAGTGTTTCCCTGAACAGTTTTATAGTTTTAAGAACGACTAAAAGTACACCTTAAACTGCTCGATAAATTGGAATTTGTCAGTCTTGTAATGCTTTCATAAGCAGATATTTTTGATTTCCACTTGGAATGTCGGGAAGAATACCAATCACCGAATAACCGTGTTTCTTATAAAAATCGGGAGCTTGCCAACTCATTGTGTCAAGGTGGGCATGGTGACACCCTCTACGGAGAGCTTCTTCCTCGGCTTTATGTAAGAGATTAGA
>JAZOMJ010000173.1:0-38375 GCA_045653865.1 Eubacteriales bacterium | reverse complement strand
AAGGCGGCGGGGAACGTCATTCTGGTCATCGACGAGGTGCACAACATCGTGGGTGCGGGTGATGCCGAGGGAAGCATGAACGCGGCGAACATTCTTAAGCCTGCGCTTTCGCGCGGCGAGATCCAGGTGATTGGCGCCACCACCTTGCAGGAGTATCGCAAATATATCGAAAAAGATTCCGCTCTCGAGCGTCGCTTCCAACCTGTAACCGTTAACGAACCTTCGGTTGAAGAAACGATGGAAATGCTTGCGGGTATTAAGCATTACTACGAAGAATTCCATGGCGTTATTGTACCCGACTACGTATTACGCCGTGCGGTTGTTCTTTCCGAACGCTATATCACCGACCGTTATTTGCCCGATAAAGCGATCGACCTTTTGGACGAAGCCGCATCGGCACTCTCGCTTTCTTCCGCGGTTATCAACGAATCCTATCGCATTCGCGACCGCTTGCTTGACCTCAAACAAAAGAGGGAAGCGCTTGAAAATGAAATTGCAGGCAACGATTCTGTAGAACAAAGCCGCTATGAAGAGATTGCAAACGTGCGTGCAGAGGAACTCAAGCTTTCAGAGCGTTTGTCCCAAATTGAACCCGAAACTCAAACGGTAACCTTGACCGAAGAAGAGATTGCAAACGTAATTGAACTTTGGACAGGCGTTCCCGCTACAAGCATCACCGAAAACGAGTTTGCACAAATCGACCGCCTTGAGAGCCGTCTAAAGGAGCATATCGTAGGTCAGGATACCGCTGTTGCGGCAGTTTCCAAGGCAATCAAGCGCCACCGTGCGGGAATTGCCTATAAGAGAAAGCCGGTTTCCTTCATTTTTGCAGGACCTACCGGCGTTGGTAAAACCGAGCTTGTTAAAACACTGGCAAACGAGCTTTTCCATTCTCCCGAAACACTGATTCGTCTTGATATGTCCGAGTTTATGGAAAAACACAGCGTTTCTCGCATTATCGGAGCCCCTCCCGGATACGTAGGATATGATGAAGCAGGGCAGCTGACCGAAAAAATTCGCCGCCGTCCTTATTCCATCGTTCTCTTTGATGAAATTGAAAAAGCGCATCCCGATGTGCTCAATATTCTGTTGCAAATTCTCGATGACGGTCGCATCACTGATGCACGTGGCAAAACGGTGAATTTTGAAAACACCGTAATCGTTATGACTACAAATGCAGGCTCCGACCGCACAGGTGCTACGGCAGGCTTTGCTATGAGCGAGCAAACCGTAGCAGAGAGCAAAACACAAAAGGCACTCGAGGGCTTCTTGCGTCCCGAATTTATCAACCGCGTGGATGAAATTATCACCTTCCGTCAATTGGATGAGAACGATTTTGTCAGCATTGCACGCATTATGCTCGAGGAACTCCAAACCTCTCTTGCCGAAAAATCCATTTCGCTTTCTTACACCGAGCAAGCGTTGGAGCTCATTGCAAACGAGTCTTTCTCACGCAAATTCGGAGCGCGCAATATGCGCCGTTATATTCAAAAAGAGGTTGAAGACCGCCTTGCCGAAAAGATCATTGCCGACTACACACATAAATACAGTGTGGCAAAGGTAGTGGTTGAGCAAGGTCAAATCAACGTGATTTGTATGTAAGATTTCAAAATATGCCGCCTGCGGATATTCCACGGGCGGCTCGTTCTGGTTTTTATATAGAAAACAACTTAATCTTTTTCTTTTTTTAATGGACAGCCAAAAAATCTTATCTCTTTGCATACAATGCAGTAGAATGTTTTTGTAAGGAGAGATTGTTGCCATGAGACGATGCAGTACCCGAGATTTGCGCAAATTGGAGATTATCAATTTGTGCGATGGGGCACGGCTTGGCTGTGCTACCGATTTTGAATTTGATTGCGAGGATGCCAAAATTTTGGCACTTGTGATTGCCGGTAGCGATGGGCTTTTTGGAATGTGCCGCGAGGATGATATCATCATTCCTTGGCATAAGGTAGAATGTTTTGGTGAGGATACTATTTTGGTGCGCCTTTCCCAATCAGACCTTTCCTGTTGCCTTTGTCCACGCCCTAAAAAGAGGGGATTTCACCTCTGAATTGTAAAAAAACTGTAAACAAGCAAAAAAATACTTGCAAATATATATAATATATGTTATAATATTTTCGCTTGTGCAAAAAGCACGGCTAAAATAATACACACATCGGACGAGCGTTGCATCGGTGCCGCAAAGCGGTTTTGGCAACTGCGTCGCGATGGTGGAAAAAACCGAAGGAGGACATAAAAATGTCTGTTATTTCTATTAAGCAACTGCTTGAAGCAGGTGTTCACTTTGGACACCACACCAGAAGATGGAACCCCAAAATGCAGGAGTACATCTTCACCGAGAGAAATGGTATTTATATCATTGACCTCCAGAAGACCGTTAAGAAGTTTGAAGAAGCTTACAACTTTGTTCGTGAGCTCTCCGAAAACAATGGCACTCTCTTGTTCGTTGGTACCAAGAAGCAAGCTGCTGAGGCTATCAAGGAAGAAGCTAACCGTTGCGGTATGTACTATGTAAACGTACGTTGGCCCGGCGGTATGATGACCAACTTCAAGACCATTAAGAGATCCATTCGTCGTCTCAACGATCTTTACAAAATGCAAGAAGATGGCACATTCGATCTGCTTCCCAAGAAGGAAGTTGCAAGCATGCAAAAGGAAATCTTTGACCTTGAAAAGAGCTACGGCGGTATCAAGACCATGGAAAAGCTTCCCGATGCAGTATTCATTGTTGACCCCAAGAAGGAAAGAAACGCAGTTCTCGAAGCTAAGAAGCTTGGCATTCCGGTTATCGCTATCGTTGACACCAACTGTGATCCCGATGACGCTGACTACGTAATTCCCGGTAACGATGACGCTATCCGCGCTATCAAGCTCATCTCCTCCGCACTCGCTGATGCTATCATCGAAGGCAAGCAAGGCGAAGAGACCGCTACCGAAGAAGCTCCCGCAACTGCAGACGCAGAGTAATTCATTTACTACTTTTGGAGGATAAAAAAATGGCAAATATTACAGCAAAAGACGTAGCTGAACTCCGTAAGAGAACAGGTATTGGTATGATGGAGTGCAAGAAGGCACTCGTTGAAGCAGATGGCGATCTCGACGCTGCTATTAAGATCCTTCGTGAGAAGGGTGAGCTTAAGGCTGAGTCCAAGATGGCTACCAGAATCGCAGCTGACGGTGTTGTTGCTATCGCTAAAGAAGGCAACGTAACCGCTATGATCGAAGTTAACTCCGAAACTGACTTCGTTGCTAAGAACGAAACTTTCAAAGAGTTTGTAAACGAGCTCCTCGCTCTCATCATCGCTCAAAAGCCTGCAGACATCGATGCTCTCATGGCTTGCCAATATGATGCAGAGATGACTGTTGAAGCTAAGATTAAGGAAATGATCTTCAAGATCGGTGAAAAGCTCACCATCCGTCGTTTCGTAATCGTTGATGGTATCACCAGCACCTACATTCACGGTACCGGCTCTATCGGTGTTATCGCTAAGTTCGAAACCAACGTTGCAGATCACGCAGATTTCGCTGCATTCGCAAAGAACATCGCTCTGCAAATCGGCGCATATCCCACTCCTTATCTCTCTCGTGAGACCGTTCCCGCATCCGTTCTCGAAGAAGAGAAGAACATTCTGCTCGCTCAAATCGCTAACGACCCTGCAAACGCAAAGAAGCCTGAGCAAATCAAACTCAAGATGGTTGAAGGCCGTATCTCCAAGTTCTACGACAACAACTGCTTGCTCGATATGACCTACGTTAAGGACGACGAAATGAAGGTTTGCCAATACGTAGCAGCTGCTGCTAAGGAAATGGGCGGCGACATTAAGATCGTTGATTTCTATCGCTTCGAAAAGGGCGAAGGCATCCAAAAGAAGGAAGAGAACTTTGCAGACGAAATCGCAAAGATGACCGCAGGCAAATAATTCTTCTACAATATAAAAAGAGAATAAAAAAGAGAGTTCCAATCGGAACTCTCTTTTTTTATCATTTTGAAATTAGTTCACAGATGTAGTACCGTAATCGCTGAAAACAACGGTAGAGGTTACGTCAAAGGAAATGCCCGAATCAACAATTACGCAAGTGTAGGTCATTTCAACAAGCTTACCGTCCTCAAACGTAAGAGTTGCAGTATCTGCCTTTACACCCAAAGCAACAATGGTAAAGCTACCTGTAAGTACATAGCTCTTGGTTGCGGCATCATATTGATAATCTTCAAATTTTGTCATGGGCTCGATGCTTTCCAACAAAGCAGAGCGATAGGTTGCTGTATCGCTTGCAGAAAGCTTTTGAGATTCCGTTTGCCCGGCAACGGTAGCCGTTACTTTCGCTTTGCTTTTTTCAAATGCGTAAATGCTGACGGTTTCAATTTGCATACCGGTTGTTTTCAAAACAGAGGTTTCGGTATATGTGAAATTTTCAAACTGTTTTTCATCAAATGCGGCGTTCCATTCTTCTTTGGTCATACCTGTAAAGGGAACAGATTCTGTTTTTGTGGCATTACAAACAGTGCAGGTAAAGGTTTTCACACCGTCGGCTTCTTGTGTGGCGACCGTAGTAACTTCTCCGTTATTCCAAGTGTGTTCGGCTTTCTCAAAAATTTCCACGCAGGATCCATCCGAGCACTTGTGCCAATGATAAGTGTCATCCACAGTCCATACTTCGCTGGGGTTGCATTTATGTCCCAGAGCGCAGGCCGAAAAAGCAGTTGCTGTAAAAAGCATAGTTAGTAATAAAACGATAGATGTGATTTTTTTCATGATCTTTCTCCTTTTGATTTTATTGAACAAGTTTATATGTTTTTATTCCTCAATGGATTCTTCCGTTATTTCTTCTTCCTCTTCCGCTTGATTAACGTAAGGCGCAATCATATAACGGTCAATAATCGGGTATGCTGCAAAGGTTGTGGTGAAGGTAACGGCTGCCATATACCAAAGGAAAGGCAAAATAATGGGCAGTCCGCTCAAAGGAGTGGAAATCAAGAGCAAAAGAAGCGAAATGTGTACTGCAGTGATCATTACTATGCCAAGCACGCCCATGATGTTGCGTTTGAAGCCCAAGAGTGAGAAGATCAATGCGTTTTTGAGAATCTTATAAATGGAAAGGTCAAAGGTGACAAGCAGTAGGTAGATGTAGAAGCGCATCAAAAAATAGATAATGATAAGGGCTATGGTTACAAAAAAGCCAAAATCAAGTGTGAATGTTCCGCCGCGTCCCCAAAAATACACAATGTCAAAACCGAGTGTAAAGATAATAACGGCATCAATCAAACCAAGGAAAAATCCTTGCTTGAGGTTTCGTTTGATGGCATAAAAGTAATCCGACCAAACAAACACAGCATCACCGCGCACCATATTACGCGCAATGTAAGCCGCACCAACATTTTGCCAACCAAATGTAATGACCAAAAAGGCAATGCAAATGCCCATTCCAATATAGGTGCCGGTTGTAAAAACGGGCATATTCTGTTGTGCACCAAACAAATCAAACAAAAGAGTGGTTGTAGGAGAGCCTCCAACGGCACTTGCTCCCAACAGTTGTGGGAAGAGAGCTTCACTTGCCACGGGAGTTTGTTTCATAATGATATAAAGATAGAGGCAAATCAGCGCCGGCAAAATAAGAGGTAGCATCATTAAATTTAGAGTAACGAGTTTCCAAAAGCGACGGGCGAGGAGTTTGAAATATCTTTTTACTGTTGGCGTGGTATCTTCTTCCACCGCGTCAATTTTATTGTCGCGATTGTAATCAAAAAAGCCAAACAATTTATTTTTCTTTTCGTTAGACAAAACGGGGTACTTCCTTTTCTTGATTTTTATTTTATTGGGCTGTTTCTGTCAAGAAATCATCCAAAAGATAATCTTGCAGTGTTTTAAGTGTTTGCGGTGCTTTTTGACCCACCGATACGCCATCAACTTCCACAATGCGCATACAAAGTGCCGATGCAGATGTCAAAATGACTTCATCTGCTGCCAACAGTTCCTCCAAAGTGTAGCAACGTTCCACAATAGGAATATCAAAATGGCGACAAGCATCCATCAGGTGTGCGCGTCCGGTTCCTGCCAAAATGAGATTGTCTGCAGGATGTGTAATCAAGGTTCCATCTACCAAAATAGATACATTAGAATGTGCACACTCTGTTACAATGCCATTGCGGTGCAAAATGCACTCATCCACGCCTGCATCAACGCAAGCTTGGGTAGCCATTACGCTTGGCAAAAGGTTGAGCGATTTTATATTGCAGTGCAGAGCACGTGTATCGTCACGCGTAATGACACGCAGGTGGCGGTATGTATCTTTGATTTGGGAAGGGCGAAGCATAATCCACAAATTGGGAGTTGCATTTTCGGGAAATGCGTGATTGCGAAAATCCGTTCCGCGAGAGAACTGAAAATACACCCAAAGCTCATCCGAATCAAGCTTTTTTACAAGATTCTCAACCAATTTGCAAAGTTCATCCGGGGTGATGGTAGGGTAAATTTTCAATAATGCCGCACTGTTAAAGATGCGTTCTACGTGCTCATGTAGTTTATAAACTTTATAGTTGCGGCAAAACGTAACGTCATAAACACCGTCTCCAAAATAAGAAGCACGGTCAAGCATGGGGACTGTTATTTTATCAAGCTCGTCAATTTTGCCGTTGTAATAGCCAAGCGTTTTCATAGCAAAAAAAGATTCCTTTCTATCAAGTAGGTGTAACAGAGAGAATTTTTGTTAAGTGCTCAACAATGTTACTGTCATATTGAATGTTTTTGTCCGCAAGTGCGGCTTTTGCAACTTGTGTTGCATTTCTTTGACAGTATATGCCATTGAAGTTTGAAGTTTGCACACTACCATTCGAGTAAGTGCAAACTGCCGAAAATTGCATAGAATAGTTTTGGTTGTAAAGTTTTTCATCAAGCGCCTTGGTCTCGGCAGAAAGAATGCGCCAAGAGGTGCCGCGAGCATCCTCAATGCCGCTGAACGTAACGGGGACAATTTCTTCGCATCCATCATCGCCTACAACTGTTGCCGAAAATGAAATTTTTGCGCTTGAAACAGAAAGCTTTTCAATGATGTCAATTTCAGCGGCGGCATAAAAGCGAAGATGTGTTTCGTCGTTGGAAAAGACCAAGGCGGCACCGTACATCTGTTCAAGTTGCATATAAAGTGCCGTAAAGGTGATGTTTTCCTCGGGGGAAATTATTGCACCTGATGGAAAAAATGTATCATCGGAACCGTACCAACCGAGAAAATTTTCTTCTTCACAAACAGGGAGCGTAAAAGCAGTGCCTGCAGGGTGAGTGGTGGATGTCGTATCCTCGTGATTGGTAATCGAAATTTGAATTTCGGGACGCTCTATGACTTGCACATAAAAAACAGCCGCAAGAACCGAATAGTTGGATTTTTTATAACCGTCCGAATGATCGTAATCGGCAATGGTGCGTAGGGTTAAAATGTGCGAAGTACCTGCTGCATAGGGAACCTCAAGCAAACTATCAAATGCGCCACCTTTGCACAAGGTTGTCCATTCACCGCCGTCCCAACGGTATTCCACGCGGTTCACACCGTAGGAATGGCTAACCAATCCGAGCAGATGCAACGAATCCCCGGCATATACCTCAATGGTATCGTAAATGGTTTCGGTAGCGGTTTGCAATATGGGGAGTGCAAATAAGGATGCACTATCATATCTCTTGGGTGCGGTTGCAAGATAGGAACAATTTCCGTTTGCAGGGTCAGCGCAAGGGGTGGAGGGCATACCCGCATAAACGGGGATGAGGAAATTGCAATATCCGTCGAGGACCCCCGAGGAAGCGAGTGCACTAAAGAGCGTGCGAGATTCTGTCAAAGAACCCGCTACGTTTTGCATATATTGCCCCCAAAAGTTGCGGTCAGCCGCACGACTGTCAACGTTAAACTTTTGCAAGTAGACGGTGTTTTGATAACGGTCAATAAAGCTTGTTTTGATGGTATAGGCACCACCGTACAAAGATTTCCAAAGCGTGTTCCAAGAGGGAGAGTTCCAAGCGTCAGCCATATGTTCGGTGCCTTCTGTTGCGCGCTTCATTGCATTGTGATAAATGGCAAAAAGCCCGTTTCCGCTCGCCTTGATGTTAAAGAGATTGTAATATCCATCAAGCGTGAGCAAGTCTTCCGATGTATAACCTTCGGTGGGAGCAAGAACTTTTCTGCCGCTTTCGGTTTCTTGTGTACCGTTGGCATAGTATTCGGCAAGGAGAGAGCCACATTCACCGCCAAGCACGGGCGAAAGCCCTTCAACACCTTGCTCTTGACGTGCTTTTACGGCAAGATAAACGGGATTGATGCCAAGTTCATTTCCAACTTCAAGGAAATATTCGGCATAGGTTTTGCCGTTTTCAAGAGTGGCATCTTCCATAAACGTGTCAGCGAGCACAGCCGCGATTTGGTCAACACCAACGCTACTTGCGACCGCAAGGTCATAAAACTGAAAAATATCTGTTTCGTTGAGGAAGTTGCGGGGATCCATAAAATATTCAACAGCCTCACGAGATGCTTGATAGTAGCCAGAATCGTATGTGTTAGAATTGATGGGATGACGATATGCGCTATAGTCCTCTGCACTCGAAATTAGGTTTGTGTCGTCATCCTTGGTTTCTTGATGGATAACGTAATCCCAACGATAAAGAGGATTGCCCTCGGTTATGTGCAGAGGAGTGAATATCCATTCGGGGTGGAGCAGATGTAATTCGGTCAAGGGGCGCGCATAATCTTCGGGAAAGCCCATGGCAAGCAGTTCTTGATAATATGCTTCCGCTTCGCCT
The DNA here is from genome assembly GCA_045653865.1 of Eubacteriales bacterium. Taxonomy (GTDB): domain Bacteria; phylum Bacillota; class Clostridia; order Oscillospirales; family CAG-272; genus UMGS1865. The sequence goes on along the minus strand of JAZOMJ010000173.1, from coordinate 29,592 downwards.
TCAAAATAGCGAGTGTTACCGCTAACAACCAACACAACTCCGCCAATGAGACAAGCAATCAACATCACGCAAACCAACGCCAGTAGAAATTTTTTGAAGCCGTTCATCACTACGCACCTCCTGTATAGTATAGTTAATTATATTATAGCATAAAATTACGCGCTTGTGGGGATTTTTTTGTAAAAAATAAAAATAATTGCATAAAAATTTGGAGAATAATTCTTATGCAATGAAAACATTTTTTGGGTAGACTATTTACAAATCGGTTTTTTTGTGCTATAATGGATACGCCAAACAAAACTTAATAATCAAGTATGGAAGAAAACTCGCTATTTTTATGTAGGGGGTTCTATACCCTTTTCTTGTTTTCATCATTTCGAATTTGGAAAAAATGCAAATTCCGCTTGGTGGGAACAAGGAGTTTTCTTTGTACTTGTTAAGTTTTGTTTGGCGACAATTGGGGTTTGCGTTTTTCGGTGCGCCGACTCCGGTTGGCGCACTTTTTATTTTCACCGAAAAACAATCAAAAAGGAGAAAGGGAAAATGAAAAAAATCCTATGTGTGATTGCACTGATGCTTGCAGTTGTATGCGTGTTGGCATCGTGTAACGAACAAAAGCCGACAGAAATTTACATCAGTGAAGACGGCTATTGGGTCATCAACGGTGAAAAAACCGACATAAAAGCCCAAGGCGAAAAGGGAGAACAAGGCGAACAAGGCATCCAAGGTGAAAAGGGTGACCAAGGTGAGCAAGGTCTCCAAGGGGAAAAGGGTGACCAAGGCGAGCAAGGTGTTCAAGGCGAGCAGGGCATCCAAGGTGAAAAGGGCGAAAAGGGTGACCAAGGTGCACAAGGCGCACAAGGCGCACAAGGACCGCAAGGCGTTCAAGGTCCTCAAGGTGAGCAGGGCGTGCAAGGTCCTCAAGGACCGCAAGGTCTCCAAGGCGTGCAAGGTCCTCAAGGTCCCGCAGGTAGCGGCTCTTCGGAGGGTGGCGTGCAAGGCCCCCAAGGACCGCAAGGAGAACAAGGTGTCCAAGGTGAGCAAGGACCTCAAGGACCGCAGGGTATTCAAGGCCCTCAAGGTGAGCAAGGTCCCCAAGGTGAGCAAGGCATCCAAGGCGAAAAAGGCGATAAAGGCGACCAAGGCGATAAGGGTGATAAAGGTGACAAGGGTGACCAAGGTGAGCAAGGCCCCGTAGGTCCCCAAGGTGAGCAAGGCGAAAAGGGAGACCAAGGCATCCAAGGTGAAAAGGGCGACAAGGGCGACCAAGGCATCCAAGGTGAAAAGGGTGACAAGGGCGACCAAGGCGAACAGGGCGTAGGCATTGAAAAAATTGAAATTGACGAAGACGGCAATTTTGTAATTACCTACACCGATGGTAGCGTAAAAACCGTTGTTGTTCCCAAAGAGGAGCACGTGCATAGCTTTGGCGAGTGGAAAGAATACACGCTTGGCCAAGTTGTTTCCTGTGAGCAAGTGCTGTTCTATCGCATTTGTGCAGAGTGTTCTGCCATCGAGTGGAAAGAGGGAACATACGAAGACCACAATTTTGTAACGGTAACCACTCCCGCAACCTGCCAAGCCGGCGGTTACGATACAAAAACCTGTCAAAATTGTGGCAAGGTAGAGGTTTGCAACGAGACGCTTATTGCTGACCATACCTTTGCAAGCACTTACACTACCGATAATAGCTTCCATTGGTTCAAATGCCAATTCTGTTCTGCTATCAACGGCAAAGCAGAGCACACACTTGATGATAACGGCATTTGCACCGCGTGTAATATGGTAATTGGTGCAACCGAGGGCATTTTCTACGGCATTTCCACCGACGGCACCTATGCCGAGGTAATTGCCTACAACGGCACCGCCACCAAGGTGCGCATTGCCGAGGAGTACAACGGTTTGCCCGTAAGGGTGATTTACCAAGAGGCATTCAAAAGCAACCAAACCATTACATCTGTTATCATCCCCGATAGCGTCACGAGCATTGGCAATATGGCGTTCTATGAGTGTCGCTCTTTGACGAGTGTCACCATCCCCGATAGCGTCACGAGCATTGGCGGTGCTGCGTTCTATTCTTGCACCTCTTTGACGAGTGTCACCATTGGCGATAGCGTCAAGAGCATTGGCAATTCTGCGTTCTATGATTGCACCTCTTTGACGAGTATCACCATCCCCGACAGCGTCAAGAGCATTGGCAATTCTGCGTTCTATTCATGCGACTCTTTGACGAGTGTCACCATCCCCGATAGCGTCACGAGCATTGGCAAGTATGCGTTCCAATATTGCCGCTCTTTGACGAGTGTCACCATCCCCGATAGCGTCACGAGCATTGGTGATTGTGCGTTCGATGGCTGTAATTCTGCTCTCTATACCGAATATGAATTGGGCAAATACGTTGGCGATGAAACAAATCCCTACGCAGTTTTGATTGCAGTCACCAACAAAAACATGAGCACTTACGCAATTCACCCCGATACCAAAGTGATTGGCGGTTATGCATTTGCCGATTGCTCTCGCCTCACAAGCATCACTATTCCCGATGGTGTAAGAGGCATTGGCGAGTGGGCGTTCTCTGAATGCACCTCTTTGACGAGTGTCACCATTGGCGATAGCGTCACGAGCATTGGCTATTGGGCGTTCAAAAATTGCACCTCTTTGACGAGTGTCACCTTTGCAAACCCGAACGGGTGGGAGTGTGAGTATTACTACGATACAACAAGAGTCATTGCAATCTCCGCCTCCGACCTATCCAACCCCGCAACCGCGGCACAGTATTTGAAATCGACTTACTACAACTATTACTGGTTCCGCACCGAATAAAACAACATCAGCGAGCCGCAAATTTTGCGGCTCGCTTTTCTAATTCCTATTTCTTCTCAAACACAATCTCCCCATCCGCTACATCCGCTTCCACACTGTCACCTGCTTTGAATTTTCCTTCCAACAGGTCTGTCGAAAGCGTATCTTCTACCAATCGCATAACGGTGCGGCGTAAGGGGCGCGCTCCATAACTTTGGTCAAATCCTTTTTCGGCAAGCAGTTCTGCCACCGCAGGCGAGAACGACAGGGAAATGCCAATATTTTTGCAACGCTCGCTCACGTCGCCAAGCATCAGGCGCGCAATTTCGGCAATATCCTCGCGTGAAAGACTGTTGAAAACGATTACCTCATCCACGCGGTTGAGGAACTCGGGGCGGAATGTGGAACGTAATGCGCGCATCATTCGCTCGCGACGCTCATCATCCTCTTTGTTCTGCATTCCCGAAACAAATCCGAGCGTTTTTGCCGTTGCATTTTCGCCTGCTCCCACGTTTGAGGTGAGAATGATGACTGTGTTTTTGAAATCCACTTTTCTCCCTTGCGAGTCGGTCAAGTGTCCATCCTCAAGCACTTGCAAAAGAATGTTGAACACGTCGGGGTGTGCCTTTTCAATCTCATCAAAAAGCACCACCGAATAGGGCTTGCGACGAATTTTTTCGGTCAGTTGTCCGCCATCATCAAATCCAACGTACCCGGGAGGGGAACCGATAAGCTTGGAAACGCTGTGTTTTTCCATATATTCCGACATATCCAAGCGAATCATCGCCCCCTCACTGCCAAACATCACCTCGGCAAGCGCGCGCGCAAGCTCGGTCTTGCCAATTCCCGTAGGCCCCATAAAAATGAACGAACCAATGGGGCGGCGAGGATCTTTGAGCCCAATTCTGCCACGCTGAATGGCTTTTGTAAGTGACTCTATGGCATTATCTTGACCAATGACACGCGCTTTGAGTGCTTCATCTAAATGTGCCAGCTTTTCGCTTTCTTCCTCTAAAAGACTGTGCACGGGAATCCCCGTCCATTGTGTCACTACCTCTGCAATATCTTCTTTTTTGACGCAAAGTTGTATTGCATCTTGCGAAGATCGCCAATGCAGTTTTTCATCCTCAATTTCCTTTTTCAGCGTTTGTTCTTTGTCGCGCAGAGCGGCGGCGCGTTCAAATTCTTGTGCCAAAATTGCCGCTTCTTTTTCCGTAGAAATACGTTTTGCCGCTTCTTCTTTTTCTTTGATGCCATCGGGCGACGTGTGCGCGCGAATGCGCAAGCGCGATGCGGCCTCGTCAACAAGATCAATGGCTTTGTCCGGTAGATAGCGGTCTGGAATGTAGCGTACCGAGAGTTCCACCGCTGCAGCGAGTGCTTCATCCGAAATTTTGAGCTTGTGGTGTGCTTCGTATTTTTCACGCAGACCCATCAAAATTTCCAATGCATCCTCGCGAGAGGGTTCTCCCACGGTTACCGATTGAAAACGTCTCTCAAGCGCCGCATCTTTTTCAATGTGGCGGCGGTATTCTGCTATGGTGGTAGCCCCAATGACCTGCAACTCACCGCGTGCAAGAGCGGGTTTGATGATGTTTGCGGCATCCACCGCACCCTCGGCAGCACCTGCACCGATGATGGTGTGAATTTCATCGATGAAGAGGATGATATTCGGATTTTTGCGAACTTCTTCCATCACGTTTTTGAAGCGTTCTTCAAATTCGCCACGGTATTTTGCACCCGCAATCATCGAGGCGATATCAAGCGTGACAACGGTTTTGTCGAGCAGATTTTCGGGAACGTCATTCGCCACTATGCGGCCTGCAAGCCCCTCTACAACTGCGGTTTTGCCAACCCCCGGCTCACCAATCAGGCAAGGATTGTTCTTTTGCCGACGGGAAAGTATTTGAATGAGCCGTTCGGTTTCGCTATCGCGACCGATTACGGGATCGATCTTTCCCATTGCCGCCGACTCACAAAGATCGCGACCATAGTTTTTGAGCGTTTGTGTAGATCCGAGAATGCTATTTTGTTTTCTTTCCATTTTTTTGCTTTTTGAAGAAATCGTACCCTCTGCATTGGGGGATGCACCGACATAAGCGTTTAAATCGTTTAAAAGATCATTTGTTGCAAGGTTTAAACTTTCCAAAATACGCACGGCAACAGAATCCTGCTCATGCAAAATAGCAAGTAAAAGGTGCTCGGTTCCAATCAATTCTTGACCGCTATTTTGCGCCTCTCTAAGGGATGCTTGAATAATGCTTTTGGTGCGCGGTGTCATATCGGTGGCAGAAACATCCGACGGAACCCCCGCACCCGCCAAGCGAATAATGGCATTTTTCACCTTTTCGGCATCCACACCGCGGCTTTGCAAATAGTGTGCGGCAACACCGCTTTCTTCACGGCAAAGACCAAGCAAAAGATGCTCCGAGCCAATGTAGGTGTGACCCATCTGCGAGGCACTCCCAAGCGAAAAATTAAGTGCATTCTGTGCTTTTTGCGTAAATCTGTTCTTCATTTGTTATCCTTTCTGTTGGGAATTGCCCTCGAGTACGGTTTGAATGCGAGAGGCACGGAGTTTATCGCGTGCAACCTCACCTTTTGGGGTGCTCTCCGAGGAGAGCGTGAGTGTGGCAGGCATTGCCTCTACCAAAAGTGTGCCGAGTTGCTCGTAGGTGATACCTGCGGCAAGACCCTTGGAAATCCCCAAACGCACCTCGCAAAAAAGCTTGATAAACTCCTCGGTGCCAATCATATATGCATGCTTTAGTATGCCCACACTGCGCCCAACTCTATCCGCTAGGGCGTCGAGAGCATCTTCTTGAATGTTCTTTCGGGCTTGCAACTCGCTATCGCTGATTTGCTTGACCGCCTCGGTGAGCTTTGCAAGAATTTCACTCTCGCTCACGCCAAGTGTGATCTGATTGGAGATTTGATACATACATCCCACACCGCCACTGCCTTCGCCAAAGAGCCCACGCATAGCAAGCCCCAGCTTTGTCAGTTGCGAAGCAAGCGACGGAATATAACCGCCACGCGAGAGGGCAGGCAAAAACATCATTACCGAGGCACGCATGCCCGTGCCAAGATTGGTGGGGCAGTGTGTCAGGTACCCAAGACTGTCGCTGTAAGCGAAATCAAAATCGGCATCCAGCTTCTTTTCAATAGAGGATGCGTTTTTGTAGCATTCTTCAAGGGATAGCCCCGAAAGAATGGATTGAATGCGTAAGTGATCCTCTTCGCAAAGCATAATGGCAATACCGCTTGACTCCTGCAAAAGGAGCGTGTGGGGCGTCTCCATAGTGGCAAATTCGGGGCTGACGTAGTGGCGCTCCACATAAGAGGTTGCCATTATGGGGGAAATATCCGAAAAATTGATGCGTCGAAAACCTGCGCTCTCCAAGGGAGTGGCAATCTTTTCAATAATTTCATTTGCTCCGTTCGCATCAAGACGAGAGGGGAAGGGGTAGCCTTTGATGTTTCTTGCAAGTCGCACGCGCGAGCTGATAACGGTATCAGAGAGGGGACCTGTTGTGTTATACCATGCCATTATGCATCACACTCCTTTTTGGTGGATTCTTCCAAACTTTTCATTTCGTCGCGCAAGGAGGCAGCGGCTTCAAAGTTTTCTTTTGCAATCGCCTCTTGCATTTGGTGCTTGAGTAGCTTAAGTTTTTCCGCTTTGGCACGTCTTGCTCGGTGGCGTGCAGGAACAGCACCCGTGTGTGTCGTCGCTCCGTGAACGGTATGGAGTGTTGGAGCAAGCTCCTCTGCAAAGATGCGATAGCAGGTGGGGCAACCTACGCGACCGCTCCCACGTATGCGCGCAAAGGTAGAAGAACAATCGGGACACTTTTTGCCACCCATCGAGGGTTGCGTGCCCATTCCAAAAAAGCCGCCAAAGAGGTTTTCGTGAAGATCACAAAAGGGATCGGCAAAGCTGCCAAGCATCGAAGTGATATCTCCAATATCACCTTTTTCGTGCAGTTTTGCGGCACATTCACCGCAAAGGGAGTAGGATCGCACCTTTCCGTTGAGATTTTCATTGTAAAAGACGGTAGCCGTCCTTTTTTTGCATTTTTCGCAAAGCAAATTTATCAGTCCTTTCTTTTGGGGGCTCCACAGAGCCCTTTTTGTATTATTATAGAACTTTTCCCATGCATATTTTGTCGCAATTTGAAAGGAAAAGAAAAATAATTTTCCATTTTTTTCCTTTTGGTCAAAAAACTATTGACAAACAGGGAAGAATATGCTAAAATACAAATGGTACACAATTTGGTGACATTGAAAATCACGCGATTTCCAAACAGTTCTGCTCTTTGCAAAACGTGTTTGATTGCCACCCAAAGTTTTGTGGATGGCAAAATGATTCGATAAGTGCGCAAGAGTAGAGCTAACACGGCCTATCTTTGCGCTTTTTTGTTTTTTACACAAATTTTAAGGAGGTAAACTATGAAAAGACTATTTTCCGTTCTTTTGCTCGCATCCCTACTTTTAACGGCTCTTTCGGGTTGTTTGCAAGGCAATCAAACCGATGGAACAACGCCCAATGCCACCACTCCGAATGTAACAACGCCCGAGAGCACGACCCTAGAGGAGACAACGCCCGAGAGCACAACACCCGAGGGGACAACTCCACCTGAGGTCGATATCGTCGTTCCTGTCCCCGACGGAGAGCATCCGTTTGGCACCGAGGATGTTTCCTTTAATGCCGGAACTTTTACACAATTGATTGCCATCTCATCCGCATACATTCTCAATGTTGAGGTGAAAGATGGAGAGATCTATCTGTGCGATACTTTGTATGAGTGTAAAGGAATCGTTGACAACTTTGAGATTACATATCAAGATGCTTTTTTGGCAGGTGTCGAGGAGAAACAGATGGAAACCCTTGAAAAGATCAAAAACTGCGAAACCTGCTATCTGTTAGAAACAGAAACCGATAATATTTGCGGCAAAAAAGTGGCGGTGTACTACATTGACGGATTTTACTATTTCTTAAATCCGGCAGGAAAATCACCTATGAGAATTCATTTCGCAAAAGCGGGTGCCGATGCGCCGCCTGCTAATAACGAGACTGTTCCAACGCCTGTGGCGGGTGCTCCGCTCGGAAAACAAACAACAACACTCGTTGCCGATTTGTATGCTTCTAATGGCGATAACTTGATGGAAAATTCGATAGATATTATCGTGCAAAATGGAAAAATATATCTGAATAATATTCAATTTCGCTTGTTAGAAACCATATCAACCCCTGCTATTAACTATCAATCTCAAAATATTTGTAGCGAAGTCGTCAATTCCAACATAGCACTCAACACATTAAGAGAGATTGAAAACTGTTCCACATATTACGTGTTAAAGAGTGATGGAGGTAGTTCCCTCGGCTGGAAAGTAGCGGTTTGCTATACAAATGACATATGTTATTTACTAACCTTTTTTGGTGATGGTTCTTTTAAGGGGCTTTATTATATGGCACCGGGAGCAGATAGTCTCCCGCCCAAGGTTATAAACGACTTAACTATGGGCACGTATTATCTTCCTTATTCGCTCCGTTCAGAGCCCATTTCTTTGACTTTTTACGAAAACGGACGTTTTGAAGCGAAGTATCCGGATGATGCGGAGGAGCCGTACTGCAATTCTTACCGAGTCAAGGATGGTCAGGTTATTCTTGCTATTGAAAATCCTGAAAAATCCCATGTGTTTACCATATTGGAAAACGCTTTGGTGTTCGATGATAAGGCATCAACTGCAAACTTGTGGGATAGCTTGGCTTGGACGCGAGAAGTTATCTACTTTTTGCCGGATGTTTCAGAAAGTGACATCTTAGCCACTACTGTTATGGCAGAAAACGATTGGGCAGTACTCCCTGAAATTGGAAAAATTTACGGCAAATATCAGCACACCGTCGGTTCCAACACCTATGATGTCTATGCCTTTATGCTTGCGGAGGGTGACGATTTTATTTGGAGCGATAAGATATGGGGTACACCATATACCTTTACTTATGCAAACGAAAGAGAAATTCTCATATACTACCAAGGCAAACTCCTTACTTTGAATGAAGCTTTCGATAGAGGCATTATTACACTTGATATTCTTGCCGAACTGAACCAAGACCATCATAGCTGCGGTATTGCCCACAGTTACGACGAGGGTGTTGTTACGCAAGTAGCTGACGCTGACATAGAAGTCATTCTATATACCTGCTACATTTGTGGGGAAACTGACACGGTTGAATTGCCAAACGATTTTGCATTCTCCTTAACTTGGAGCTTTGACGGCAAGTACAACTCTCAAACAGGACATTTGGAAAACGGTTACAACTACAATTTAGGTGCAAATTGTGAAACAACCTTGATTTTGACGCACCAAGAACTGATGGACGTTTACCGCTTGCTTTACAATGCAAATGCTTTTGCAATCAAAGAAGACTTCTGGATTAGTGATCTTCTGGGATCGCCCTATTATACCATCAAGTTCAGCTATTCGATTGAAGGCGAACCAGTGAATTTTAAGATTGACGGAGAACCATTTTTGAATTATTATACAGACTGGGAAGTTCATCAAGAATTCGGCTACGCATACTACAAAATCGTAGATTTTATAAGAAACACCGAAGAATACAAATCCTTACCGCCCAATACCAATATGTACTACTAAGAAACACTTTTTGGATGCCGCTTTGGCGGCATCCTTTTTTGTTTTATTGAAAATCATTTTCCATTCTTCAAAAATCTTGACATTTTTGCTTTTTCGTGGTATACTATTATGGTATGTCACAAAAATTCGCCCACGAGGGCAGAAAGGAGACGCAAAATGGCACAGGAGAACCAAAAAAGCGGTCAATATCCGCATCTTGCAAGCATCAACACCCCCGAAGATCTCAAAAATATGCCCGCCGAAGAGTTACCTTCTTTGGCTGATGAAATCCGCTCTTGTATTCTCGATCGTGTTGGGGAGAACGGCGGACACCTCGCATCCAACCTCGGTGCAGTAGAATTGACACTTGCCATTCATCGCGTCTTTTCTTCTCCCAAAGATCATATTATTTTCGACGTCGGTCACCAAAGCTACACGCACAAGCTTATCACCGCTCGACGTGAACAGTTCGATACGCTACGCCTTGGCGGAGGCATCAGCGGTTTTCCTAAACGCGACGAGAGCGAGCACGATGCCTTTGGAACAGGGCATAGCTCCACCTCACTCTCAGCGGCTCTCGGCTTTGCCGAGGCAGATCGCCTCAGCGGTTCGGATGCCTATACCGTTTGCGTGTTTGGCGACGGTGCCTTTAGCGGTGGCATGATTCACGAAGCCCTTAACAACTGCCATCCCGATTTGCGCCTTGTGATGATTCTCAATGACAACGAGATCACAAACACCCAAAATATGGCGGCGTTCTTCAAAACCATCGGTATCCCTTACTACGGCTCCGTTGACGGCAACAATGTGCAAGCGGTTGAAGAACTCCTCAAAGAAGCAAAAGAGGCAGGCAAAAGTTGCCTTGTGCATCTGCAAACCAAAAAGGGCAAAGGGTATCCTCTTGCCGAGGCACACCCCGACCGCTACCACGCTCTGCATCCTGCCGGAGCAACACACCCCGAGGGACGCAGTTTCTCCGAGGAAATGGGCGCTATTCTAACCGACATGGCACAAAATGAGAAGCACATTTGCGCCATTACTGCCGCAATGACCTCGGGAACAGGTCTTTCCGCGTTCCAATCGGCACATCCCGAACGATTCTTTGACGTTGGCATTGCCGAACCACACGCAGTTACCTTTGCCGCAGGACTTGCCGCAAACGGCTATCGCCCCGTGGTTGCCATTTATTCCAGCTTTTTGCAACGCGCGTATGACAACATCATCCACGATGTTGCTCTGCAAAATCTGCCCGTTGTTTTCTGCATCGACCGCGCAGGTCTCAATGCTGCCGACGGTGCAACTCATCACGGCATTTTTGACGTTGCATTCCTTTCACAAATTCCCAATGTCAGCATCTATACACCCATCACAAACGAAGCGCTTGCTTCTGTAATGGAGGAAGCTTTGGCATCGGGCAAGCCTGCCGCCATTCGTTATCCAAACGGCTATGAGGATGTAAGCATAAAAAATACGTTTTATCATTCCGCTTGCCGCGTTTTGGGTCGCGTTCGCGCTGATTACAATGCCGATGAAGCCGAAAAACTCGATGCCGTTATCGTCTCCCACGGTCGCATCACTGCCGAAGCCATCAAAGCCAAAAACAGTTTGGCAAAAAAGGGCAAAGCCGTTGGCATTTTGCTTTTGGAGCAACTCAAGCCCTATGAAAAAATTGCCAAAGAGGTTGCAAGTCTCTTGCCGCATAAAGCTTGTCGCGTTTTGTTCCTTGAGGAAGAAATCCGTGCAGGCGGCATGGGTATGATGCTTTCCGAAGCTCTTGCAGGCGAGGATGTGATGCAAAACAAGACCGTAAAAATCAAGGCGCTGAACAATCATTTTGCCATTCAAACCCAAAATGAACCCATTTGGCAAAGCTTCAACCTCGATGCTGATGCCATTGCGCGTGATGTTTTGGATTGACAGTATCATAAAAATATAATATTCACAAAAAAATCGTCATTTAGTAATTGACAATCCCGTGATTATGTGATATAATTTAGGTGAGATAAATTATATTAAATGGAGGATAACTATGAAATTGCAATTTTTGGATGAATATATCCCCGGTACAAAGTTGAAAAAGGCAGAAATGGAGAACTTGACAGGTCTTGCATTTCTCAAAAAGGTATTTTTTGTAAGTGAGGGCGTAATGCTCACACAAATCCGTGATATTTCCGGTATTGATAGTTCTACATTGCAAAACTGGACAAAGCGTGGTTGGGTTGCCAACGCAAGACTCAAAAAGTATAATATGGATCAAGTAGCGCACATTCTCATCATCAATATGTTGCGTTCTTGCATGCAACTTGAGCACATTGCTTTCTTGATTGAGTACATCAACGGTGACGTGGAAGATACCAGCGATGATATTATTTCCGATTCTCGTCTTTACGACTATATTTGCCGTATTCTCGAGCACATCATCAGCACAGGCGATTGCTCTTTGGAAGAAATTGCCGACTGTGTTGCCCAAGTTACAGCAGACTATGTAGAGCCCGTTGAAGGTGCTCGCGAGCGTCTCAATCGTTCTCTCGAGGTAATTGTGGTTACTTATTATTCGGCACTTCTCAGACGCCGCGCAACTACGTTGCTTGAAACTCTTGGTGCATAAAGAAAAAACAGACCTTTCGCTTGAAAGGTCTGTTTTTTATATCGTTACAGAACAAACATTTTAATTGCCTTTACGGCAACGCCCTCGCGGAACTCGCCAACCTCGCCAAGCGCGAAGAAAGCGCCATTCGCATCGCACAAAGATACGCGTGTACCAAGAGGGAAATCGAGTCCGATTTTTTTGAGATAGATTTCGCAACCGCTACGCGAGAGTTTTTCAAAAAAGGCAGAAAGCTTTATTTGCGGCAGGTTTGCAAACAAGCTCTCGGTGGGAATGAGCAACTGCAAGCGTTCTTCCATTGACATCGCTTCCAACTCCTCGGTGGTGTGCGCTTGGGAAAGATCAAATCCGCAGGACTCACCGCGTTCCAAAGCCGCCATAGCACCGCCACAACCAAGTGAAGCGCCAATATCAGCGCAAAGCGTGCGAATATAAGTACCACCAGAGCAATGCACATCAAGAATATATTCACTTTTATCCTCGGTAGGGGTAGCTTCGAGCGAGAAAATCTCAATTTTTCTTGCTTCGCGCTCAATCACTTCGCCTTTGCGCGCCAAATCTACAAGCTTTTGCCCGTCCACCTTGAGTGCGCTATACATAGGGGGAACTTGCAAAATCTCACCGCGAAAGCGGGGAAGAACTGCCTGCAATTCTTCGTTTGTGGGGATTTTCTCGGAGGTTGTCAGAACGGTTCCCGTGGTATCCTCGGTGTCGGTGGTGATTCCAAGGCGAAGCGTTGCGCGGTAGTGTTTGGCATCGTGAGAGAGATATTCCGAAGCCTTTGCCGCACGGCCAATCAGCACAACAAGCACACCGGTTGCCAATGCGTCAAGCGTTCCTGCGTGGCCCACACGGCGTGTGCCAAACAGACGGCGCACAACACCCACAATGTGATGTGAGGTTACGCCCGCGTGCTTGTGAACAATCAGCACGCCATTGGGTTCTTGTATCATAAAGAGTCCCTTTCTCTTACTTTTGAATCAAAATGGTTTCCAGTTTTCGCTTTTGCACGTAGTGAATGCCACCCTCGCGATAGTAGGTGACACTGCCGTCGTGGGCTTCATCAACCAATTTAACGCGTTCATCGGGCTTTCCGAGTGCCAAAACAAGCTTTGGAATAAGGTTTGTGTCCAAGTTTAAGATTTCTGCCACGGCATCGGGCGCAAAAGAGCCAATCATACATCCGCCAAAACCGCTCTCGGCGGCGGCAAGCATAATGGTCTGGGCACAAATCCCAACGTCCTTATCAAAGGTTTGAGCGGTTGGAATGACATCGTTATCAGCGCAAATCACAACGTAAGCCACGGGAGCGTGACCCTCGGGAGGAAGTTTTACATCCTTGAGTTTGCCTGCCCAACGTGTGTTGGCAAGGAGTTTTTCACAAAGCACCTCATTTGTTGTGGCAACAAATTTGAGCATTTGCAAATTGATGGAGGAGGGCGCATAACGCACGTGATCCACCCAATCGGCAAGCATTTCGTTGGTGATTTTCACGCTCTCGTCAAAACTGCGATAACTGCGTGAAGCAAGAAGCAAATCCTTCAGCATAGCCATATCAAAAACGAACGCGGGCGGAATAGATGACCTGACCCAATTCCGAGAAGTGACGCTCGTATTCGGTCATCACATTTTCAGCTGCCGCCTCAGAGTTGTGCAAATCACGTGTTTGCCACTCGATGGTCAGTCCCATAGCCTCAAATTCTTCAAGACTAAAATCAAACAGTCCTTCGTTGTCGGTTTTGAGAATCAACAATCCACCTTCAACAAGCAACGAGCGGTAAAGCTCAAGAAAGCCGCGATGTGTCAAACGGCGTTTTGCGTATCCTTTTTTGGGCCATGGATCGCTGAAGTTGAGATAAATTCTATCAAACGAATGGGGAACGAAAAACTCGGTGAGGTTTCGTGCATCCCCAATGAGGAAGCGCAAATTGTCGGCACGTGTGTCGCTGGCTGCCATGGCTTTTTCAAGCGCCAAGCAAGCCACGTCGGGAACACGCTCCATAGCGATAAAGTTGAGATCTTGATGCTTTGCCGACATACCAACGGCAAAATCGCCCTTACCACAGCCAATTTCAAGGCATACGGGGTGATCATCCGAAAAGAAGGATTGCGGATGAGCGGCAGGGGATATGGGAGCAGGGATTAAAATTTGGGAGCACGCAGCAATTCTTTCGGCACCGTGCTTTTTTCTTCTCATTCTCATAGCAGTTATTTCCTTTGTTTAAAGTTATCTATATTATACCAAATAAAAAGAAAAATTGCAACCGAAAACCAAATTTTTTAGCAGATTTTCTTTGATATATTGACATTTTTCGTGTTTTGTGTATAATGAAGAAGAGGTTACAAAAATATAAAAGCGACCTCGTATACCAAGGTCGCAATTATATGCAAGGTTCAAATTATTGATTGGTTGCGTTTTCTTCCAAGAACTTAACAACGTCGCCAACGTTTACGAATTTGAAGATGTCTTCGTCCTTGATTTCAACACCGAACTTATCTTCGCAAATCATAATCATATCAGCAAGCTCGATAGAGTTGACGCCAAGGTCGTTTGCAAGATCGGACTCAAGAGTGATTTCATCAGGGTTGAGTTGCAGCTCTTCTACGAGCAGGTTCTTCAGAGTTTCAAACATAATTTTATGTCCTCCAACAAATTTTCTTTCTTGTTCAAATTGGGCAGATTTGCCCACCTCGTATATTATACAGTATAAAGTGCATTTTGTCAAGAATTTTTTTCGTTATTCGGCAAAAGAATTGCATTTTCGCCCATTTTTTTTCAAATTTTATCCAAAAGGAGGTGTTTTTTTTGCATATTTTCCATCAAAGACCGTTGGCGCTCTCTGCCGTTTGCTTTGCCGCTGCGGCAGTTTTGGCATTTTCAATGTCGTCATTTGTTCAATTTATATGCATAATCGCCTCTCTTTTAGCACTTCTCGTCCTCATTTTTCTATTTTACAAAACCAAAAAGCGTGCTATTTTTCTCGCACTCTTGGTGGCTGTGTCAGTTGTGCTTTCCCTGGTTTCTTCCTATTTGTTCTTTCACGTTCGTTACCAAAATTGGCAAAATCGGATTGGTGAAGAATGTGTTGTAGAGGGCGTTATTCTCGAACGCGAGGTAGGAAAGCCCTATCAAAGTTCGCTCATTGCCGAAATTCACACAATCAATGGAAAATCTTGTTTTGCAGATGTTCGATTGCTCTTTCCGTATGCTTCCACCCTGCAAGTGGGCGATTCTTTTCGACTTGTGGGAGTCGGAACGGCTTTTGAAACCAAGTATATGGAAAACGAAGAAACAAACGCTATCAAAAATGGTATTCTTCTTTGCATCACAAGCGAAGACATGCACAATTGTGAGTTGTTGGAAGAAAAATCTTTCTCTTTACGTGCTACACTTTCGCGTTGGAATTTTGCGGCTTCCTATTATTTGGAGCAAAGCATTGATGGAGAAGCCGGTAAGCTTGCATCGGCACTGCTGTTGGGAACGCGCGACCATCTTTCGGGAGATACCACTCTGCATTTTGGACGAGCAGGCGTTTCACACCTGTTGGCACTCAGCGGTTTGCACATTTCCATTTTGATAGCCGCACTCGAATTGCTTTTACGTGCCATTTCTTGCCCCAAAAAGCTTCGTGCAATCACCGTTTTGACAGTTGCCGTTGCATATTTGCTTTTTACGGGCGCATCTCCTTCCACAACGCGTGCGGTGGTGATGCTTGGTGTTTTAACGCTTGGATACTATTGGAACACCGACTACGATGCTTTTACATCGGTTAGCTTTGTGTTGGCTTTGATGTTACTGATATCTCCCAACGCGGTCGTTGATATAGGACTTTGGCTCTCTTTTGTTGCCGCCACGTCCATTATTGTCATTTTACCCGCGTTTGAAAGCGTGAGGGAATACCTCTATGAAAAACTTACCATTTCCTCAAAGTTGATCAATGCGATCTCGGGGATCATTAGCGCCATCATTGTCGGTCTTTCCGCAAACGTTGCACTACTATATTTACAAGCAAGATTTTTTGGTGAAGTCTCTCTTGCGTCAATTCCTGCAACCTTAGCACTTTCTATTCCCACCACGCTTTTGCTTGTTTTCTCAATTATTACACTAATCATTCCACCTTTTGGAATTGTAACTGCTTTTGTGGGGAACGCGATGCTTGCCATTGCAGAATGGTTCTCAGATATTGAGGGTATTCTAATACCGTTGCATGATATTTTTTCGCAAATTTGCGCACTTGCCGTTTTACTTTCGGTTGTGCTTGTGGCAGTTGCAAAACTCAAACACATCAAAAAGTGGCTTCTTTTGCCGCTTGCGCTTTCGGTCATTACAATCCTAACCTCACTTTGTGTCACTTATTTACCTAACCGAGGAACCTCTTTTTCGCTTGTCCATGCAAGTGGCGGAGATCTATTATTGTTTACCGACAAAGCAAAAAGCGTGGTGGTGGATTTTTCTGACGGTACTGCAACGGGTGGCATTGAGTTGATCAGCATTGCCGAAGAGTTGCGTTGTACCGAATTGGATGACCTTGTTCTTTCGCACTATCACAACCGCGATACTTATTTTATTGCCTCTATGGCAAAGCGCATACGTGTCAAAACCTTACATTTGCCACATCCCAAGGGTGATGAGGAACGTGCCATTGCCATGCAACTCAAAGCAGCGGCAGAACGTTATGGCATTGATGTTATATTTGGTGTCGATGACCTTGCAATCGATGATTTGCAAATTCTTGCGTTTGATCATCAAACAATGCCGAACGAACGCCACGATGCGCTTCTGTTTTCGGTTTCGGTGGGTGGGGAAGTAATCACCTACATCAACGGTTCGCTTCCGGAGTCATTATTGGCAAATGAGATGCACAAAATGCTAAATGCGGCAAATTATGTTATTATAGGCGATAAGGGCTTTTCCAATTCCGAAAGCACCACTATTTCCCATTTGTGGGGTACCCACAAAGCGGTTTATATAACAGAGAAAAAACTACTTCGCTTTATCAAAAACGCGGAGAAGTTTTCAAATCTTGTTCACGTATCCAAATCCATTACATTTTTTGTGAAATAAGCCTTGTTTCTGTGTCGAAACGGGGCTTTTTTCATATACTAACAATGTATCGAAAGTTGTCGGGGGTGCCTATGAAAAAATGTGTCATTGCCGTTTTGGGTGGAGATAAACGAATGGATTTTGCCGCTCGTGAACTTGTGCGAGCGGGCTATGATGTGCGAGAATGGGGAAGGAATCAAGATGATGATGCTACGGCTTTCTCAAAGATAGCACGTCAGTGGTTCGCCCAAGTGGATGCTTTGATGCTTCCTTTGCCGACATCTCTTGACGGCGTTCATCTCTCAACTCCTATGCTTTCCTTTGAAAATGACTTGCGCATAGATACACTCATTGAGGCAGCATCCGATAAGATTTGGCTTGTAGGTCGTTGTAGTGAAACCTTGCGAAAACGAGCTGAACAAGCGAATATTCGCTTCATTGATTATTTTGATAACGAAATTCTACAACTCAAAAATGCCATTCCCACTGTCGAGGGTGCCATCGAAATTGCAATGCGCGAGCTCCCAGTTGTGTTGGAAGGAACAAGAGTTTCCGTAATTGGTTACGGTCGCATAGGAGAGGTACTTGCAAGCAAACTCAAAGCGCTTGGTGCAAAAGTTACCGTATGGGCCCGTCGCGAGGAGGTTTGCGTTCGTGCCGAGATGATGGGGCACTCTGCAAAACAGATTATTATGAATACCCAAAATGAAAGCAATATCGCTTTCGATGGAGATACGCGCGTTATTTTCAATACCGTTCCAAGCCGTCTTTTGACGCGCAATGTTTTAGAAACACTTGAGAACGATTGCCTCGTCATTGACCTCGCATCTGCTCCCGGTGGAGTGGATAGGGAAGCGGCAAAGGAATTTGGTATTCCTTCCATTTGGGCAACGGCACTTCCCGGCAAATGTGCACCCGAAAGCGCAGGGGTGATACTTGGGCAAACGGTACATTCTATTTTATCGAACGCGAGTGCGCGTTCTGACTTTTGAGAGATAGAGGTAAAAATATATGCTTGGATATGCCTTGTGCGGCTCCTTTTGCACGCACGCGCAATCAATTGGAGAACTCAAAAAACTCATTGCGGCAGGCTACGAGGTGCAACCCATCGTCAGCGAAACCGTTTATGTTACCGATACACGCTTTGGTACGGCACAAAATTTGCAAAGGGAGCTTGAGTGCATTTGTTCGCGCCCCCTCATACACACCATTCCCGAAGCGGAGCCGCTTGGCCCAAAAATCTCGTTGGATGCCCTCATTGTAGCGCCCTGCACGGGCAATACACTTGCCAAAATGGCAAACGGCATTACCGATACAGCGGTTTGCATGGCGGCAAAAGCACACCTGCGTTGCGACCGCCCCATGATTTTGGCGCTTGCTTCCAACGATGCACTTTCTGCAAATCTCAAAAACATTGCAACAATGCTATCACGCAAATGCGTGTATTTTGTGCCGATGCATCAAGATGACCCCGAAAAAAAGCCGCACTCACTGGTAGCAGATTTTTCGCTCTTGATGCCAACGCTTGAGGCGGCATTTACGGGCAAGCAATGCCGCAAACTCTTTTTATAATAAAGAATGAAGCACGACATCGATGGGTGTTGTGCTTTTTGCATATCTTTTTTTCGCTCAACATAGGTTGTATAAAAAAGAGAGGTATTTAAATTGAAAAGAAAACGCTTTTTGATTCAACCGCTTGCTGTGACTTATCTTGTTTGGTTACTCTTTTGTGATAAAAGCGGCATTGCCGCAATGAGTATTTTGGCGGCGGCTTTGCATGAGCTTGGGCACCTTTTGGCGGCAAAATGGATGCATATCCCCATTCGTGCAATGCGCTTTGACTTACTTGGCGCACGCATCGATGTCAAAGGGCGCATCCTTTCTTATGGGGAAGAATGGCTTCTTTGCATGTCGGGCCCTCTTGCAAGCCTTGTTTTCTCGCTTGTGGGGGCACTTTTTTGGTCGCACGGAAAGCTTGCCATAATCTTTTCCTGCGCATCTCTTTTGTTGGGGCTTCTCAACTTATTGCCTATTCAAACATTTGACGGTGGCAGAATGCTCGAATGCGCACTTCTATCCTTTACCACACCACAAAAGGCAGGGAGCATTTTGCACGGTTGTACGTTTTTGTTTTTGTGGCTCTTGTGGGCTTTCTCGGCTTACCTGATCATCAAAATAGCCGACGGAATTTCGCTTTTTTTCTTTACAATCACCCTTCTTGCGCGATTTTTTGATGGAAGAAGTAACAAAAAAGAGAAATGAGCCTTGTATTTTCTATTTGAAAATGTTATAATAAATATAGTAGAAAACACAAGGAGAAACAAAATGATTGTTGCAGGTATTCTAATTCTGTTATTTATAATCGCTTTGATTATTACGCATTTGATTATGCGCACCAATTTTGGCAGAGGGGAATATCCCACCTATCCCGTAGCCGACTATTTTTATGACCACTACAAAGATGTGTATCCGCGTCGCAATGTTGCCTTTTATTCGGGCAAAAATCGTTTGCAAGGCTATATTTACGGTGAGAACAACACCAAAGGCTTGTTGGTGTTTGCACACGGCATCAACTCGGGTCACGAAAGCTATATGCAAGAGATTGTTTGGATGCTTGATGCCGGCTGGCGCGTGTTTGCCTATGATGCTACCGGTTCTTGCACAAGTGAGGGATGGGGAACTACAGGCCTCATTCAATCCGCCCTCGATTTACACGCCGCTCTTTCTTATGTCGAAAGTGATGAGACCCTTAACCAACTGCCCATATGCTTGATGGGGCATAGCTGGGGCGGTTATGCCGTTGCCGCAGGACTGTATTTTGAGCACAACGTCAAGGCTTCTGCAAGCGTTGCGGGATATTCCGATGCTATCCAAATGATGATGAGCTTTGCAGAAGAGACCATGGGCAAGGCAACGGCTTTGTTGCGTCCGTTTGCGTATATCGAACACTTATTCCTCTTTGGCAAATATGCAACTCTAAGTGCCACCCAAGGCATCAACCGCGCAAATATTCCCGTTATGCTTTTGCACGGCACCGGAGATGCGCTTGTAAAATATGATAGTACGGGCATTGTTGCTCACAAAGATGAAATTACCAATCCCAATGTTGTCATTTATCCTATGAGCGATAAAGGGCAGGACGGGCATACAAGCATCTTCCACAATGCACAAAGTGTGGAGGAAATCGCACACATCAATGCGCAACTGCTTGCACTCAAAGAGCAATATGGCGAGAAAATTCCCGATGCAGAACGTCAACGCGTTCTTAAGGATGCCGATCTTGATCTTTACAATCTTTCCAATGATAAAATGCTTGCAGATATCAATGCTTTCTTTGAAAAAGCGCTCCATTAAAATGTTATCGATAAAGACGTGAGGTTTGTTATGAAACTGATAAAAAAATCATTCTGTAGAGTTTTTCAGGGAGTAATGCACGCGGCAATTCCGCTCCTGCCTTACCGCGAACCGAAAATTCTTGGCAATATAGTCGATATTATTCCCGTGCTCAAGGAGAACAACATTCAAAAAGTGTTGCTCATTGCAGGAAAAAGAGTGCGCGGATTGGGGCTGACGGCACCGCTTGAGGAGGGGATGCAGCAAAACGGCATTGCCTTTTACAATTACGATAGAACCGTACCAAATCCTACATCCGATAATGTTGAGGAAGCCGTAGAACTTTACAATAGCACGGGTTGCCAAGCCATTATTGCTGTTGGCGGTGGTTCTCCAATGGACTGTGCCAAGGTTGTTGGCGCACGCGTTGTTTGCCCCAACAAGCCTTTGCGCAAAATGCACGGACTCCTTAAGATTTGCAAGAGAATTCCGCTCCTCATTGCCGTTCCAACTACCTCGGGTACGGGAAGCGAAACTACGGTTGCTTCGGTCATTGTTGACTCCGAAACGCATCACAAGTATGTTATCAACGATTTTTGTTTGATTCCGAGATATGCCGTTTTGGATCCCGCGCTCACAAAGGATATGCCCAAATCCTTAACCGCTACCACGGGTATGGATGCCTTGACGCACGCAGTAGAAGCCTACATTGGCAGATCCAAAACCAAACTGACAAAGGGCGCGGCAGAGAAGTCGGTTAAACTGATTTTGGAAAATCTTGAGATAGCTTACAATGATGGAAACAATCTTGAAGCGCGCAAAAATATGTTGCAAGCATCCTATCTTGCAGGCATCGCCTTTACAAGAAGCTACGTAGGCTACATACACGCCATTGCGCACACCTTGGGCGGCAAATATGATGTTCCGCACGGCTTGGCAAATGCCATTCTCTTGCCGCAGGTTCTGCGCGCCTATGGCGAGCACGCAAGCGCATCGCTTGCAAGCCTTGCAAAAGCAGTGGGACTCGTAGAGGAGAATACTGCTACCGAACTCGCGGCTGAAGCTCTGATTGCCCGTATTGAAGAAATGAACGCGCATATGGAAATCCCCACAGAGTTTGATTGCATCCAAAAGGAAGATATCCCAAAGATGGCAAAGCTTGCCGAAAAAGAGGGCAATCCACTCTATCCCGTTCCCGTTTTGTGGGATGTAGAGGATCTTGAAAAGATCTATTACAAGGTTGGAAACATAGAAGCTTAATTTGATATTGAAGAAAACAAAGAGGGAAGACATTTTATAGAATGTCTTCCCTTAAAATTTTGAGACTGCGATTAGCTCTTTTTGCGTTTGATGATGATAAAGGTAATCAAACCCACTGCCAGGGCACAACCAATTGCAAAAGCGGTAATTTTTTCAATCGAATTGGTAGGTTGCTTATCTTGTACAGTCGGGTTTTCGGGGATGTCGGGCGTTGTGGGAGTCTCGGGAGTTTGTTGCTCTGTATCCTTTCTAGCGAGTGGAATGCTTTGTGCATTTGAGGGCGCCGTTTGGGCGGTACCAATATCTTTGATGAATATCTCATTCTCGCTAACGGTTTCAAGATTGAGGAGCACGCGATTACCACCTGCAAACACCCAAGTTTTGCCACCGTCAAGAGAATACTGCATTGTGTCAGAAAGCCCCGTGAGCCATCCGCTCTCTTCATCCAAAACAGCCGTTGGTGTTGCTGCAAGAGGGAGGTCAGCGGTGGTTGTTTTGCCCGATGTGGTTTGGTAGAGTGTGGCAATATCAAACACACGCACGTGGGTTTCGTTTCCGTGCATCAAAAATACGCTTCTGCCATAAAAAGCAACGCTTGGCCAAGGTGTGGGATAATCACAATCCACCAAACTGCGAATGTTGTGGTAAGTAAGGCCATCGTCCGAAGAAAGAATAACCGTCAAGGGGCGTCTTTCGGAACCGCTTGCAGAGAAATCATTGTTCCAAAACAGAGCAATATCCCCCGTTGCGGGGAGTGCCATAACGGTGTTGGTTGCACTGGGCGATTGAATATCGGTTTTAACAGGTTGTGCCCAAGTCAAACCACCGTCGGTGGAAATGGATTGATAAATCACGCGTTCTTCACGGGTGCGCAAAGAGAGCAAAATATTTCCGTTGGAAAGCTCTGCCACAGAGGGTTCCAGTGCCGCGTGGGGAAGTGTCAAAGCATCCGTAGAACGGTGCCAAGTATAACCTTCGTCATCCGAATACCAAACGTAACCGATGGCACGGTCAGAGCCATAAACGTCATTTACAGTAACCGAATAGGCAACCGGCAACAAAATGCGACCGGAAGAAAGACGAAGAACACGGTGGCCGCTTGGCAGAATAGTGTAGCCTTGCGGTGCATCGGTAATGCGTTGCGCATCTCCCCAGGTTGCTCCGTAATCGGTGGAGCGGCGAATGTAAATGTTGCAAATCTCGGCTTCTTCCTTTTCGCAATAAATCAGACCAAGTTCGCCGTTTGCAAGCCAAATATAGGTGGGATTGAGTATGTTCAAGCTGCCTTCATTTTTGAGCAAGAAGCTCTCACCTGCACTCCAAGTATATCCACCATCTGTGGATGTGAAGAAATTGAGGGAAGCATCGGAGGCATCGCCACCACCGCTAGAACCGACTTGAGAAGAAAAACCGTTGTAAGCCGCAACAAGTGTTCCATCGGGCATTGCGTAAAAGTCTCCGTCAGCGCCTCTGTCGGTCGATTGCATAATATGTCCTGTGAGAACCTCTTGCGAGGAATACGCGTGAATACCATCTGCAAGACTTGCCAAGGAAATGCTTGCATCAGCGATAGCATAAAGCTTTAAATAACCGCATTGAATGCTATCAAAGGTCAAACGCCAGGTGCCATCACCAAGGCTCAAGGTTGTGTTTTCGATTTGCGTATACGTTACGTTATCATTACTGTAATAGAGTGCAAAGGCATCCTTACCGAGTGCATCGATGCCGTCGGCTTGTATTTCAATTGCTTCCACTGCACTGTGAATGCCAAACCAAAGCCCGATGCTATCACCTTTGACAACCGTGAGGGGTTCTTGTTTGAGGACCTGCGCCATTGAGGTTGAATTGGGGGAGAGGTCATTTTGTGCAAGCATAGGCGTAGCGGCGAGTTGCCATTGACGTGTAATATAGCGTTCCGCACGAATGCAGGTGGCAAGATTTGTCAAATGAATGCTGGATTCTCCGTCAAAATCGGTGTAATTGACTTTGATATAACGCGCTTCAACGCCCGAAAATTCAATCAAAATTTGGCATTTGTTGTCTTCGGTGATGCGATTGAAGAGGAAGCCGCTGATTTCTTTCCAATTTTGATTGTCATCACTTTGCCAAACGGTAAAATGGTTGGCGCGGGGGAAAACCTCGTTGTCGCTGTCATAGAGTCGAATGGCATTGACCTTTTGCTTGTAGCCAAGGTCTACACCAACACTTGTGACTCTCGTATCCAAATAAACATCACCGTCATCGGGGTACATAACACCGATTTGAGGTTCGTAATCCAACCTGCAGGTCAAAGAAGTAGAGGGAATCACCTCGGGAACGTATACCACGGGTTGGCTTTCGGTGCGGGCGGGCATTTGTGTAATGCCATCCGAATCTCCCGTCCAAATGTCACAAACGCGAAAGGTTTCGCCACTTTCAAAGCGAAGGGCAGTAATGGTAGTGAACTTGTTTGTGTAAATTGCCATTCCCACATAAACGTCATTGACATATACGCGTGCATAATCAACGTTTCGTTCGGGAGGCAAATCAATTGCAATTTTCAATTCTTGATTGGCACGAACTGCACCCGCGGCACTAAAAGGAATCCAAAGGTTATCGCGACGGTAGCAAAGAGTGCCGTCCTCGTTGGCAGAAATCGAAAAAGCATAGGTGTTGTTTGACATCAAAGCAAATTCAAAGTCACTTACATTCGAAAGTGTTGCGGTAAAACCGAATTTTCCGCTTTCGCACGCTTCAATCGCGTAATCGGTAACAGAGGATACCGCCTTTGCCACCTTTACATTGTCGATATAAAATACATCATTGATACTTGCTTTGCTATTGGTATGAAAAAGAACCCTATCAACCGTCAAAATGCTTTGGTCAGCCCAAATTTCGCAAAGCTTGGTGCCGTCGAGGTAGAGATCTGCAGAGCCGGAATTGGCATTTGTGATGATTTTGAATGAATACCAAGTTCCTTTTTGCATGTCTGTTTTGGGCGTGGCAATCCACTTATATTGCGCGGTGTCAAAATATTTCAAGGTTGCAGTTTCGTCTCCATTGTCAAATGTAGCAATGTTGACACGCTTTTGCCGCGTGGCAGAACCACCGCTGGCAAGTGCAAACGCGTTTGCACCTTTTACGCTTTCCAAATAATAGTCAAACGAAAGAGTTACATCAGCCAATGGCGCAAAGGTTTTGCAAGCCAGAGCAGGCTTTTCAAATTCAGTTGAATTGTCTTCAATGCGCATAGCATTACCTCCTTGAATACTGTTTGGTGATGCAGTTACCATGACTCCTGCGTCATTGCGACCAATGGGTTCAACCACCCAGCCGTCGGGTTCTTGATTGCGCGTCATATTGTCGAAATTTTCGTCGATGATTGCCGATGGCAATTCCTCGGCAAATACCGTAGGTGCAATGCCCAACAAAATGGAAAATGCCAATAAAAACGCTGATATTTTTATAGGTCGTTTCATATTAACCCTCCAAGTAAAAGTGAAGTATTGCTTTTATTATAGCACACAAAGCGGCAAATGTAAATAGGTTGATTGAAATTTGATAGCACAACAGCGGCAGACTACAATTTGCAGTTTGCCGCTGTTGTGTTTTATATAAATTCACATGAGAAATTTGGTTTAGCTTTCCGGTCCTTCCGGCGGAATAATGGTTATGATTTCTTGGGTTTTCTCACCGCACAATTGGCAAGTATATTCCATTCTATAAGCACCGGTTCCGCTCTCAATTTCCACACCATCGTCCCATTGATGATTGCATTCGGCTGTCTTTGTCCAATTGATGTTTACGTTCTCACGAAGACCCTCTGCCCATTTCTCATCCCAAATTTCTGTGGGAGCAGAAACGCCAAAGTAAATATTGGTGACACTGCTTCCGTAAAAGACCCACGCGCCTAACGCCTCGATAGAGGCAGGGATTGTTATCGTCTTAAGACTTGTGCATTCCTCAAATGCCGAACCGCCGATTTTCTTGATGTTGTTACCAAGAATAACGGTTTCCAGCGCTGTACAGCCGTCAAAAGCGTGAGCGTAGATGTTTTCGGTAGCATCGCCGATGATAACGGTTTGCAGATTCGTGCAACCCTCAAACGCACTCACTCCGATGGTGACAACATTCTTTCCTACAATAATGCTTGTAAGGGCGGTCTGGTTTTCAAACGCATCATCGTCAATCAGCGTAATGCTATCGGGAATCACTACGGAAGTCAGCTTGTAATCATCGCTTTTGAATACGCCGTATCCAATCTCTGTAACGGGAAGTCCGTTATGCTCTGCAGGGATAACTACCTTGCCGCCCTTATATCCGGGACCGACACTGTCAAGCTCGTATTCTGTTTTGTCGGCATTCAGCTTGAAAATATACTCATATTGATAGGCGCAAATGTCACAGACGTTGTTTGCGTCATTGTCAATATGATATTCTTTTTTCGAAGGTCCAAAAACGCAACCGTCTAAACTACAGAATTCCGGTTGCCAATGACCGTGTACATCACCTATCCAATTGCCTTTTGTGTGCTCGTGTTCGCTTTCATCTTCTTGTTTGAAAGGCAAAAGGGAACAAGACGCAAGGAGCGTTACGCACATAATGGCGCAAATTAAAATAGTCAGTGTTCTTGTCATTTTTCTTTCCTCCTGAAATAAAAAGATGCGTAGTCAAGCAAAGCTGTTTAACTATTTATATGATATCATAAAATGTAAATTTTGTCAACGATTTGAATAGAAATGGGAAATCAGAACTCAAACGCGCCGATTATTCAGCAAGATATTCTGCACACGGAGCGCGTTATGCTCGTTTTCTTTGAAAACGAGCAGGGGTTGCTGCCATAATTTACAGCCATAAAACAAAAAAAGGCTTACAAGGATGAAAACCATCCCGATTTAATGAAATCCTGCTTTGCAGGATGAAATCCAAACGAGTTTGGATGAAATCTTCGGCATAGCGCCTCAGATGAAATTAAATCCGCCTCTTCTTAACCTTGCGAAGCAAGATTTCATCGCAAAGCGATTTCATCCACGAAAGTGGATTTATTTCGACGAAGGCGGATTTAGTTAAAAAAGACTGCAATTTTGTATCAAAATTACAGTCTTTTTTGGTGGAAGTGAGGAGAATCGAACTCCTGTCCGAAAACCCATCCACACAACTTTCTTCGTGGACAGTCTGTTATTTAGAAGTCCCGTCTGAGAGCGCGAACAGACACGCTATCCCGTCAGGTAGCCCTTTTTTGCATGATCGGCTCAAGTGCGAACGGCCGATGCACGTGCACCACTCAAATGACGCTCAGTCCGAAGCCGTGGTACTCATCGGAGGAACGGGTGAGCCCCACCGCACCGCACTGCCATCTTTACGCTAACGCGTAAAGATTAGGCAGCCATAGCAACAGAATTGTTGTCGTTTATTTTTAAAAGTTTGGGCAGTTTACGAGATTACCCGGCTCGCCACGCTTATCGTGTTTCAGAATCCCCGTCGAAACCATTGCACCCCCATGTGGTGTGCCTATATATTATACAGTATTTTGTTGCGTTTGTCAACTGTTGTTTATCGCAAAAATAGACAAGAAGCATCAAAAAAAGAGGAAATCTTCACACTTATAAAGATTTCCTCTTGGGTTTTATTCGTTTTCGGCAGGGAAGATCTTGCCAAACGACCAAACCAATACCTTTTCTTCAGTTAGGTCAAGTTCAATTTGACCCTTCATTCCGTCGGCATAAGCTTGTGCATCCTCTTGGGATGCATCCTTGTTGGCGGAAAGATATTCCGCTACATACGCGTCATATTTTTGGGTGAATTCTTCATCCGTCCAAGAAAGTCCCTCTTGTTCCATCAAAACAAACAGAGCCATATTATAAGTTGCTTGGTTGAGGGCGCGCTGCATAAGGATTGTTTCACTCAAGCCATAGTAGTACAGCAAATAGTCAAGGCTGATGCCGTAATAGTAGGAGAGCAAGTGATAGTAATCTATTGCTTGTTGGTAATAGTAGAGATAGGTATCGGCAGGAATCGGTGTTGTAGTGGTGGTTGCTTTGAGAACTTCATTGGTGAAGAGTTCTTCGGTGAGAGACAACTGCTCACCTTTTAGCCACTCGGCATAGGTTGTGTATGTGGGACTTTTAAATGCGTTTACTTGTTCATCTGTCAAAGAAAGGTCATAAATGCCGTGGAGAGTCATTGTAAATACAACTGCTTTTCCTGCAAGATCGGTTGCGTGGTAGCTTTCGGGGAAGGTTACGTTTACATCAAAGGTTTCGCCAACGCTGTGACCAATAATGCCATCTATAAAACCGGGGATATATTTGTTGTCATACTCCGAAATAAAGATTGAAACACCGTTTGCGGTTCCTCCTTGGAACGCAACACCGTCCAATTTTCCGCAATAGTCAATTTTTACACAGTCGCCTTTTTGCGCAGGACGGGAAATCTCCTCAGCAAAGGGAGCATGTTGAATGCCACCATAAAACGTGTTTGCAATTTTGTAGGGAGTAACCTCAAACACGAGCGGGGCAATCGAATCAAAATCAATTTCTCCAATCGTAATATAAGAAGATGGGTCGAGTTCGGCATAATTGGGCAAAGCATATGTGGGATGCTCTGTGGGCGCCACTGTTTGATGCGTATAGACCGTTCCCGAAATGGTCAGGGTATCTTGCAACTTATCGAATACGCAAACAATGCTTTCATTTTGATAGGAAAGTGTAAAGAGTGTATTGCCATCGTAAACGCAATCCACTTCTTTCACATCATTGTATTCATAGTAGCCCGTTGTAAGGTAATAAAGTTTTGCTTTGTTACTGCCTTGCGTCAGTTCAAGGGCGCTAGAGGCATCATAAGAGTACCAAATGCCCCAAGGATCGTATTCTTTGGGCGGAGTGGTTTCTGTGGGAGGTGTGGTTTCTTCGGGTTGCGTATTGCCGTGGTCGATTACCTCAACAACCTTGCAAGAGGAAAGCGTGAGCATTGCCACAACCAAAACGAAGAGGAAAATCTTTTTTAGCATGTGATAACCTGCCTTTCATCAATAAACTAACTATATTATAAACTTTTTTTCATCAAAATGCAAGAAAATTGCTTAAACTTTTTTTGAAGGAAATGAGAACAAAACTTTTGGTCGAAAAAAGGAAAATTTCGGTGTCATTTCACCGCGCCAAGCATAGAATATTAGCAAAGAGAGTAGTTCTCTGAATTTATTCAAAAGGAGATTTGGCTATGGCAGAAAATAAATTTTCTTGCGTGCCGGGGTGCTCTCCTGCACGCGAAACCGTATGCATTGACACAAATCGCGTTCTGGATTCCTGCCGCGACCGCGATTGCTTTGAAAATGCACGCGTTTATCTTTCGGATTTTGGCAACGAAGTATTGGAGCACACCAGCAACATTCGTGCCAAGAGTGCCAAAATTGTTTGGACTTGTATCGATATTGAGCCCATTCGTTTCAACCGCGGATTTTACTCGGTTAATATTCGTTTTTACGTAAAACTTGTGTTTGAGGCTTGCGTTTGCGTAGGACGTTCGCAAGAGATTGAGGGCATCACCGTGCTTGAAAAGCGTGTGATCCTTTACGGTGGCGAAAGCAATGTCAGCGTATTTAAGAGTCACGGTGTTGGCGAAAACTTTTGCGGTTGCACACCGCAGGAAAGCGACGAAGAAAACGAACCCACCGCAATTGTTGAGGTTGTTTCTCCCGTTATTCTCGGTACACGCATCGTAGAGCGTGTCAGCGAATGCAAATGCTGTTGTTGCTGCCACGAAAGTGACATTCCCAAGCCCGTACTTTCTTGTCTCGAAGCACCTCTTTGCTTTGGGAGCAATGATAGAGACGGAGAACGTTATCTTACCGTTTCCCTTGGCATCTTCTCGGTCATTCGCATTGTGCGTTCTGCACAGTATCTCATTCAAGCAACCGAGTATTGTA
>JAZOMJ010000172.1:0-12569 GCA_045653865.1 Eubacteriales bacterium | reverse complement strand
CACGGCTGGGATGACGCAGTTTGCGCAGTGCCTTGGCTTCAATTTGACGAATACGCTCTCTGGTAATGTCAAATTCCTTACCGACTTCCTCGAGGGTGCGGGTGCGACCGTCATAGAGACCGAAACGAAGTTTGATGACGTGCTCCTCACGGGGAGTGAGTGTGTGCAGCTGACGCTCCAGCTCTTCGCGGAGAATGCTTGTAGAGGTTGCTTCTGCGGGAGAGGGCGTATCGTCATCGGGAATAAAATCGCCAAGGTGGCTGTCTTCCTCTTCACCGATAGGGGTTTCGAGAGATACAGGATCTTGTGCAATCTTCATGATTTCGCGAACCTTTTCGGGACTCATAGAAATACGCTCACCGATTTCGTCAGCGGTGGGTTCACGTCCGTTTTCTTGCAACAGTTGACGAGAAATACGCGAAACCTTGTGAATGGTTTCTACCATGTGAACGGGAATACGAATGGTTCTTGCTTGATCTGCGATGGCACGGGTAATCGCTTGGCGGATCCACCAAGTAGCATAGGTGGAGAACTTGTATCCCTTGGTGTAGTCGAACTTATCAACGGCTTTCATCAAGCCCATGTTGCCCTCTTGAATGAGGTCAAGGAAGAACATGCCGCGGCCAACATAACGCTTTGCGATACTAACAACCAGACGCAGGTTTGCTTCCACCAACTCCACCTTTGCATCCTCGTCGCCAACCATCATACGCTCGGCAAGCTCTTTTTCGCGGTCAGCGGTGAGAAGCGGAACACGGCCAATCTCTTTCAAATACAAACGCACGGGGTCATCGATAGCAAGTCCTTCTTGCTCCAAGATGCGTTCCATATTTTCGGCAGCGCTGAATGCTTCAACCTCGTTTTCAATAGCACTCATTTCTTCGCTGGAAAGATCGCTATCAAAGGAGATGCCGTTATCTTCAAGTGTTTCGTAGAGTTTGTCGATGCTTTCGGCATCGAAATCCATCTCTTCGAGCGCTTCATCCAAATCGGATGCAGAAAGTTTTCCCTTTTTTCCTTTCTCAATCAGCGCGCTGACATCTATTTTTTTCTCGTTGCCCACCAACGTTGCGGAAGATTCCTCTGCAACCTCAGCTTCAGCTTCTCTTACTTCAACATCTTTCATTTTTGTTCTGCCTTTCTCTTATGTATTGGTATCGTTCATTGATTTTCTCAGTTTTTTCTCACGCAAAAATTGCAAATGTGCATCTAAGCCTTCATCGCTGACCAAGAGGCGCCTCTTTTCGGTTTTGAGTGCCTCAATGGATGAGCGGAACACCTCAGGACCATACTGCGAGAGTTCCTTGCGCGAAATCTCGGCTTTCTCTATGCGTCCCATTTCGTCGGGAGTGAATTCTGCGCCCATCAGAGCCACAGACAAGCCCTCCTCGGTTGCGTGGCGCCGCATAATGGAGGCAAACACACGACGATAGAAGTCGGTAACAAAATGATCTTCACTCAATTCTATCTCGCCTTTTTGCACGGCATTGCGGTATTCTTCATAAATGAGCAAAAGCCCGATAACCGCTTCTTCTGCGGCAGCGGCACGCGGATGTTTCGCCGCCTCGGGATTGACACGGTCGCCAAAATTTTTGACCGTTGCCTGCGCTTCTCTCGTGTCGCGTTCCGCCAGGTCGCGTCGGTTGCGACGACGATATTGCTCTACGCTGTTACGCAAAACCTCGATGGGAAGTTCTAATTTTGATGCAACGTATGCAAGATAAACCTCACGCTCGATGGGAGAGGGATATTCCGCTACCATTGCGCAAAGCTCACCCGATGCGCGAATTTTATCACTTCCCTCACTCAAATCATACCGTGACAGAATGCGGTCGGCTTTGTGCTCAAAGCCCGTGCGGCTTTCTTCCAGCACGCGACGGAAACGGTCGGGACCGAATTTTTGAATATACTCGTCAGGGTCCTTGGCACCACTCAATTTGAGCACACGCACATCCATTCCAACCTCACCAAGCATACGCATTGCTTTGTTGGCGGCATTTTGCCCAGCCTCGTCGGCATCGTAGGAAATGATGACACGTTGTGTATATTTGGAAAGAATGCGTGCGTGGTCGGCAGTAATTGCCGTGCCAAGCGTTGCCACCGCATTTTCAAATCCTGCGGCATGCAGGGCGATAACATCCATATATCCTTCGCAAAGAACAACACGCTCAGAGCAAGAGTTCTTTGCAAAATTGAGCGCGAACAAATGTCGGCTCTTTTTGAATGCAGGGGTATCGGAGGAGTTGAGATATTTGGGCTTGGAATCATCCATGACGCGTCCGCCAAAGGCGACCACGTTGCCCGATGTATCGATAATGGGAAACATCACGCGGTTGCGGAAAAGGTCATATACGTTGCCCTTTTGACTGCGGCCGCAAAGATATGCGGCTATGAGTTCGTCGTCGGTGTATCCCTTTTGGTGCATATGCTTGCGCAAAGCGCCGAAATCGTTTGGCGCATAGCCAAGACCGAAATGCTTGATGGTTGCCTCACTGAGTCGACGTTGGCGCTTGAAATAATCCATACCAACGGCACCAATGCGAGGATCGAACAAGCAAGCACGGAAGAAACGCGCCGCCTCAAGGTTCATCTCCAGTACGCGTTTGCGTGGCACACCCCGTTCTTCGGGAAGTCCCGTGTCTCGTGGGAGCGGCAAACCTGCGCGCGTTGCAAGGTGTTCAACAGCTTCGGCAAAATCCATATTCTCGATTTTTTGCACGAACGTGAGTGCCGAGCCGCCCGCCTGACAACCAAAGCAATAAAACATGCGTTTGGCAGGCGTTACGGTAAACGAGGGTGTCTTTTCGCTGTGGAAAGGACAGCGACCGATGAGGTTGGCACCCGTACGCTTGAGCGTTACGTAGCGACCGACAAGTTCTTCGATATCGGTTCTGTCAAGCACCTCTTGTATAAAGTTGTCGGGAAATCTCACAAGCACTCCTCCTTCCCTCATTTTTGGGTTTTCGTCAAGAATTTTGACACTTTATAAATAAGATACGCAAAAAAAAGAAGATATACTTTTTTTCTTTGCGTATTTTTTAATATTTATTTGAAAAATGTAATTTTATCGGTAATCGAAGCGTTTTCCGCGTACCGTGGGAACGTTGGCACCGTTGCTGATTTCACGCACACGTGCGAAAACATCCTCTACAACAGGGTCTTTGACCGAGAACAAAAGTGTGACGCGGTCGGCAAATTGCGTGTCATCGATAACCGCTCCAAAGCGCGGAAGCTCTGCTTGGTACTTTTGATAGTCGGAATAGGAGCAGACAAGTTCCAATTCGGTGTACTGCTCATAGGTGATGATATGTGCCGCGTCGAGAGCGAGACGAGCCGTGTGCGAGTAAGCACGCACAAGTCCGCCCGCACCGAGAAGGATACCGCCAAAATAGCGCGTAACCACCACAACAGCATCGCTGACGCCACTTTTGCGAATGGTATCCAGCACGGGAACGCCTGCCGTTCCTTGCGGTTCTCCGTCATCGGAATAGCGCGCAACGATCTCTCCTTTTTGCAGATACGCCCACACGTTGTGGCGTGCATCGGCATATTCACTTTTCTTCTTTTTGACGTACGCCAGCGCTTCTTCCTCGCTTGACACGGGGCAGGCGTGGCCGATAAACACCGATTTCTTTTCCACAAACTCGGCACTACCTTCGTGCTCAAGTGTGGTGTGAAATACCGATTCTGCCATAGGAGTCCTCCTGCTATTCTGCTTTCTTAAAATTATCACCGTATCCGTTTCTTCCCACTAGCGATATTTGATCTTTTTTTAAAACGCTGACAAAAGCACGGGGCGTTTTAGCCCTCCTCCGGGAGGAGGGGGAACCGCGATAGCGGTGGGAGGAGCCCGCGTGCATTAAAAAAATTTAGTTGCGAAGGCTCCTTCCGTCATTTTCTTGCGAAAATGCCACCTCCCTCTCGGAGGGAGGCTCAAGTTAGTTCCACCATTCAAATTCATCTGCATTTATCATAGAACTGTTATCGCGCGAAGCGAAACAAATGAGGTGACAAAACGTTATTCTTCCTCTTTTTCTTGCCACGTGGGGTCAAATTCGCGTAGCATGCCGTGCGCTTTGGCATCCACCACAGCGGTGGCGAGAATCTCGTCGGCACCGTATTCTACGTCCTCAACCGTTGCATAACGGTAAAGCGTGTTGAGCGCACCTGCGCGACTGTTGGGAATATGGAACGTGATACGCTTTTTGCCCTCGTGAAGAATGGCTTGCATTTCGTCGAGCAAGCACTCAATTCCCTGCCCTGTTTTTGCCGAAACAGCAACCGTGTGCACGTTCTCGGCAGTTTTGCCGGGCACCCAAGGGTCGCTGATGCCAAGGTCGCATTTATTGAAAACGTAAAGCGTGGGCTTGCCTGCGGCACCGAGTTCTTCAAGGAGCTCCTCGGTAACCTTTACTTGTTCGGGATGCTCAGGGTCGGAGACGTCGATGACAATCATGAGCGCATCGGCATAGACCGCCTCATCGAGCGTCGACTTGAACGCGTGCACAAGATGGTGCGGCAGTTTGCGAATAAAGCCGACGGTGTCGGTCAAAAGAACGCTATCACCGCTGGGGAGCTCATACTTGCGCGTGGTAGGGTCAAGCGTTGCAAAGAGCTTATCCTCGGCAAGAATACCTGCATCGGTTAAGCGATTGAGAAGCGTGGATTTGCCTGCGTTGGTGTAACCGACAATGGCGATTTTGGGCAGACCACTGCGGTCGCGTGCGGCACGCATGGTTTTGCGGTTGCCCTCCAATTCGCGCAGTTCCTCTTCGAGTGCAACCACGCGACGGTGCTTGTGACGGCGGTCGGTTTCGAGCTTACTCTCACCGGGGCCTCTTGTACCGATGCCACCGCCAAGACGGGACATCTCCACACCGTGACCTGTCAGACGCGGCGCGGTATATTTGAGCTGTGCCAGCTCAACCTGCAATTTACCCTCGCGGCTGACCGCGTGGAGCGCGAAAATATCGAGAATCAGCATCGAGCGGTCGATAACACGCACACCGTCACCGAGTTCCTCTTCGAGGTTGCGAATTTGCGAGGGAGCGAGTTCTTCGTCAAATACGACGAGTTCTACCTCGTTATCCTCGCAGAGCGCGGCAATTTCGGCAACCTTACCCGAACCGATGAGGGTACGGGGGTTGGGTTTATCCATATTTTGTATCACCTTTGCAAAGCAAACACCGCCGGCAGTATCGAGCAGACGTTCAAGCTCGCAAAGGCTTTTTTCGAGTTCATCAGCTTCGCGTTGATTGGTGCAAACACCAACCAAAATCGCGCGACTCGCCTCGTATTCCATAAAAAACGACCTCCATATAGAAATCGACACCAAGGACTCGGTATCAGTTAGTTTTCATCGATAAGTTCTTTAACTGTATGGTCTATGTAGTCACATACACCGCGAAAATTATTATGAATTTCAGCATTGGGGATTCTAATGACTTGGATACCATATCCTTTGAGATAATATGTTCTTTCCTCGTCATATTCTCTGTTTTGTTTCAAACAGTGTTCTAGACCATCAAGTTCAACAACCAATTTTGCTTTTGCACAATAAAAGTCAACAATATACTTTCCAAGCACTTTTTGTCGATAAAATCGAACAGGATAGTTATGCAAAAAATCATACCAAAGATGCTTTTCTTCTTTTGTCATTCTTTTTCGCAACATATTTGCGACGGATACCAGTTTGGAATTATATTTATTTTCCATACGTCTCCCCCATTCTTGGAAATAAAGTTAGAAGACAACCCTTCCGTCATTTTCTTGCGAAAATGCCACCTCCCCTTGCACAGGGGAGGCTCTCGCACACACACGAAGAGCTTAAAATTCAAATACAAATTTAAAATAACATTATTATTGACCAACACAGTATTCAAAAGATTACATTTGTAAAAGCCAAACTTGCAACGCTCGAAAGCCTCCCCTGTGCAAGGGGAGGTGGCGCGCATAGCGCGACGGAAGGGTTGGGTGTAATCTTACATCAAAAAATCAAAAACCCCAATATGTTAAAACAAAATCTGCAGCCGTTCGGCAGCCTCCCCTGTGTAAGGGGAGGTGGCGCGCGTAGCGCGACGGAAGGATTGGGTGTAACTTCTACATCACGAATATATCAAAAAATGTCGTTGTGAAAATTGAAAGAAAAATGGGCAAGCTGACACGCAGCCTGCCCTTTTTGCACAGAACCGACCCTTGCAGATTACTTCTGGAAAGCAGCGATTCTCTTCTTGAACTTATCCACACGTCCGCCGGCGTCAACAAACTTTTGCTTACCGGTGAAGAAAGGATGGCACTTGGAGCAAATTTCAACTTTGATCTCGCCGCCCTTGGTGGACTTGGACTCTACGGTTTCGCCGCATGCACACTTGATGATGCAGGTTTCGTACTTAGGATGGATTCCCTCTTTCATTGTTCAATACCTCATTTCATAATTTTGATGTTCTTTGACATCATTTCGCCTCTGGGCGACATACGGACATATTATAGCACAATTCAACCCAAATTGCAAGAGGTTTTTGAAAAAAAGTTTGCTTTTTTATATAAAATGTGCGGATTTTTGAGAGTTTATGCGTGGGATAAGAAAGTTAGAGACAAAAAGACCGCCCACAAATATGAGCGGTCGGGTACTAAACGTTGTAGAATTATCGGTATGACTAAAAATGTCGTACCATATTCATATCAACAATTGAGTTATTGAAGTTCTTCCGGGTACCAATTTCCATCAGGGAAATAGTGCACATCTTCGATGACCTCGCGTAAGGTCTTTCTATCGATGCGCCAAGCATCTTCGTCACGGTATACATTTTGGTCAAGCGCAGTAGAAACAACAAACAAATGTCCTACCAGTTGGCGATAGTGCGCAGTTTTACCCTTTAAACCAATGAAGTTAGAAACTGCGGCATTTTCATAAAGACCTTTGAGCGTTCTGTAAAGATTGCAGAAATTCTCTGTGAGAGCTTCGTAGTTCTCGGAATAATAGTTGTAAAGCGCTTTGTTTTTTTCGTATTCCGAAGACCAAGTTTGCACGCGTAGGTCATTATAGCCCTTGAGCAAAACACGCAAGTTTTCTGTTGCTTGACCTGCCAAATGGATATCCGCAGCATTACATCCGCCTGCAATCAAAAGGTCTTGCTTGTCAAGCGCCGCGGTTACGGCTTCTCCCATAATGTCATTATACATACACCAACCGCGACTATCTTTTTTGAAAATAGACTCAAACATAGACAATTTCGGGATAATAACTTCAACCATCTCAAATATATTTTCATCAATATCCCGTGTTTCTTTTTCACCACACGTACATACTCTCTCTTGCAATCCATTTTCACTTTCGGTGGGGACTTTAATAGTTATCCAATCACCATAATCGTGTCCTTTTGCAGGAACGATTTCTTGCGCTACAAGAGTTTCAGCACACACAGAACAGTGCTTACCTTCTGTAAGACCGGTTGTAGTACATGTGGGGGCAACTGTATTGTCGATAACCTCGGTATGACCTTTTGCTTTAACTGTGGTTTGTGCAACAATAATTTCGTTACATACAGAGCAATGCTCACCCTGTGTAAGACCTGTTTCGGTGCAAGTAGGAGCAACTGCTTCGTCAATTACTTCGGTATGAGCAATAGTGGGAACAACCGTTTGAGCAACAAGAATCTCGTTACACCCGGAACATTTTTTGCCCTCTGTCAAACCGGTTTCGGCACATGTTGGGTTGACCGATTCAAGAGTAATGACTGCCCAATTGTTGTGATCGTGAGCAAGTTCTGCAATGGGAGAGGTTTCAAATGCGGTACACGAACTGCAATCGCGGCGCTTTTCGCCCTTTTCACTTTCGGTGGCTTCCTTTGTTACATACCATTCTTCAAAACTGTGTCCGTTTTTAGGAACAACTTTCTGTGCCACAAGAATTTCGCTACAAACGTCACAATGCTTGCCCTCAGTAATGCCGGATTCGGTGCAGGTAGGTGCCACCGCCTTGTCAATAACTTCGGTATGACCGAGAGCTTTAACAATCTCTTGAGGTACGAATATTTTGTTACATTCAGCACATTGTTCACCTTCTGTCAAACCATTTTGGGTACAGCTTGGTGCCACTGCTTGGTTGATAACTTCGGTGTGACCAAGTGCGTCAATTGGCTTGCTTTCGGTATAGTAGCACTCGATGCAATAACGTTGCGTTAACCCTACTTCCTCACATTGGGCTTCTTTAATGATAGTCCACGCACTCCAAATGTGAAACAGAGTAGTCTCCTCGGGAGTAGTTTCCTCGGGAGTAGTTTCCTCGGGAGTGGTTTCTTGGGGAGTAGTTTGCTCATTGTTGCTTTGTGTTATCTCTGGGAATGATTCAAACGCATTCTCCGAGTTACAAGAGGTGAACATAAGCAAACTCGCAAACAAAATTAGGCAAAGAAACAATGCCTGTTTCGTCGTTCTTTTCATAACGCTTTCACTTTCACGTTTCAGCCCGTCGGCATTTATAAAAGTATTATAGCACAGTTCCTGTAAATTGTCAAGATTTGCATTCAAAACCTTTCTTTTCTCTTGACAACTCCCCCAAAAAAGAGTATAATAAACAAAAGACTTTGAAAGGAGATTTTTGCCCGATGGGATGCATTTTTGACACACACGCTCACTATTTTGACAAAAAATTTGAGGCGGTTGAGGGTGGCGCCGATGCCATTCTTTGCGACCTGTTCCAAAATCAAGGCGTTGTCGGCATCGTCAACGTTGGCACCAATCTCCAAAACGCTCGCGAGGTCATCGAACAAGCATCACGCTATGCGGGAATGTATGCCGCTGTGGGCATTCATCCCGAAGATTGTCACTTTATCACCTCCCCCGAAGCGGCTCTTGCCGAGCTTTCCAATCTCCTCGAAAACGAGACCGTGCGCAAGCAAAACAAAATTGTCGCGCTTGGCGAAATCGGTCTTGACTACCATTGGCAATCCTACGACAACGGCAGAATTCCAATGAACAAAGAACTGCAAGCATTCTTTTTTGACGAGCAAATGAAGCTTGCCGAAAGGCTCTCCCTGCCCGTCATCATCCACGACCGCGAAGCACACGGCGATTGCTTTGAAACCATCCTGCGCTTCCCCAACGTCAAGGGCGTTTTTCACAGCTACAGCGGCTCCCCCGAAATGGCGCGCGAATTGACCAAACGCGGCTGGTATATCTCTTTTTCGGGCACGGTTACGTTCACCAACGCCGCACGCGTAAGAGAGGCGGCAAGTGCCGTTCCGCGCGACAAATTACTCATCGAAACCGATGCTCCCTACCTCGCGCCTCACCCCATGCGAGGCAAGCTCAACCACTCCGGGTATCTCTCTTTTGTGCTCTCTACCTTGGCACAAATTTGGAATTGCACCCCAGAGGAGGCTGCAGAGCAAACTTATCAAAATGCAAAAACTTTCTTTCATATTTCTTAATATAAGCCCTGATGTGTGCAAAATGCACAAAAATCAGGGCTTGTTTTTTACGTTCAATCGGTAAAAAAGTTGAGAAATCCACTTGAAAAAAATTGGCGAATATAGTATAATAGAAGAGAACCCGGCATTTTTGGAGCCGGAGAACAAACGAAAGGTATTACAAAAACAGGTATATTACCATGGCTAAGATTGAAACAAAGAACATTCGAAATATCGCATTGCTGGGTCACGGCGGCTCCGGAAAGACCACCCTGGCTGAGGCTATGCTCTATATTGCAAAAGAGACCGACCGCTTGGGCAACGTTGGCGCCGGAAACACCGTTTGCGACTACGACCCCGAAGAGGCTGCTCGCCACATCTCTATTTCCGCTTCTATCGCTCCTCTGATGTGGAAGAATGTTAAAGTCAATGTCATCGATGCCCCCGGTTATTTGGATTTCGCAGGTGAAGTTCTGCAAGCTACTCGCGTAGCAGATAGCGCTGTAATCGTTGTTGACGGTAAGGCAGGTATCGAGGTTGGTACCGAGCTGGCTTGGGATTATGCAACCGCTGCAAAGCTCCCCAAGGCATTCTTCATCAACAAGTTTGACGATAACGAAGCAAGATTTGGTCGCGTTCTCGACTCTCTCTCCGAAACCTTCGGCAAGAGCGTATGCCCTCTCACCATCCCGCTCATTAAGGCTGGCGAAGTAATCGGTGCTATCGACCTCATCGAGCAAAAGGCTCACGTATTTGATAAGAACGGTGGTCACTCCACCGAGGAAGTTC
Source organism: Eubacteriales bacterium (assembly GCA_045653865.1). Taxonomy (GTDB): domain Bacteria; phylum Bacillota; class Clostridia; order Oscillospirales; family CAG-272; genus UMGS1865. The sequence continues at coordinate 2,370 of JAZOMJ010000172.1, read as the reverse complement.
CCGCTGATTCCGCTGCAGACGTTGAAAAGTATCGCGATATGCTGATGGAAGCAGTTGCAGGTACCGATGAAGAACTGATGATGAAGTACTTCGACGGCGAAGAAATCACCACCGAAGAAGCTCTCAACGCTGTTCACGTGGGCATCGTTCACGGTGATATCGTTCCCGTATTCTGCGGAGCCGCAAGCAAGCTGTGGGGCGTTTGGACTATGCTTGATAACATTGCAGGTTCCTTCCCCCGTCACACCGCAAAGAAGGTTGAAAAACTCGTTGAAGGTACCGTTGAAATCGAGCCCGAAGGCGACACTGCTCTGTTCGTATTCAAGACCGTTGCAGACCCGTTCGTTGGTAAGATGTCCTTCTTCAAGGTTATGAACGGTACTGTTAAGAGAGATATGGTTCTCTACAACAACACCACCGGTGACAACGAAAAGTTTGCTCACATTTACACCGTTAAGGGTAAGAAGCAAACCGAAGTTGAGGAACTCGCTTGCGGTGATATCGGTATGGTTGCAAAGCTCAACGATACCAACACCAACGATACCCTCACCCTCACCAAAAAACTCGCTTATGCTCCTATCGTTTACCCCACTCCTTACCTCTCCAAGGTTATGATTCCTGTTTCCAGAGGTGACGAAGGTAAGATTTCTCAAAGTATCTCCAAGATGGTTGAAGAAGATTGCACCATCAAGTTTGAAAACGATGCAGAAACCAAGCAACTCCTCATCTACGGTTTGGGCGACATGCACTTGGCAGTTCTCGCTTCCAGACTGAAGTCCCGCTTTGGCCTCAACGTTCGCTTCGATACTCCTACCGTTGCTTACCGTGAGAAGATCACTAAGTTTGTTGACGTAGAAGGCAAACACAAGAAGCAAAACGGTGGTTCCGGTCAGTACGGTCACGTTAAGATGAAGTTCGGTCCCGGCGAAGAGGACGGACTGACCTTTACCGTATCCGTAGTAGGCGGTACTGTTCCGAAGAACTTCTACCCCGCAGTTGAAAAGGGTATTCAAGATTGCATGTCTAAGGGCGCTTTCGGCTTCCCGATGACCAACCTCGCTGCAGACCTCTATGATGGTTCTTACCACGCAGTTGACTCCGATGAACTTTCCTTCAAGACCGCTGCTTCCTTGGCATACAAGAAGGCTCTTGAGCTTGCAGGTCCCGTTCTTCTCGAGCCCGTTGGCGATCTCAACATCACTGTTCCCGAAAGTCTCGTTGGTGACGTTATGGGCGACCTTAACAAGCGCCGCGGTAGCGTAATGGGTATGGAAGCTTCTACCACCAAGAAGGGCTACACCACTGTTCAAGCAGTAGCTCCTAAGGCAGAGTTGATGGATTACCCGATCATCCTCCGCGCTATGTCTCAAGGCCGTGGCTCCTTCGAGTTCAACGTAACCGGCTATGACGTAGTTCCCGGCAACATCACCGCTAAGGTTGTTGCTGACCAAAAGAACAAAGCTGAATAATTAAAAAATAATGAAGGTGGAGCATTTTGCTCCACCTTTTTTTGCATACGTATAGCAAGAAAGCACCTGTTATCGCAGGATAACAGGTGCTTTTATATTAAAAAATATCGTCTTCTTCGTTCAAAAAATCCAAGTTTGGCATTGTTGCGCCCAGGGGGAGAACCGTATAATTTGCTATTTCGTTCATAAAGATAGCTGCATTTTTATTTTCGGGATTCATACAGCAAAGCATTTTGCGAAAATCATACGAAGGCATATCAACACCGCTACTTGTTTTCCAAACCGCCATCACATAGCGAAGCTCGGTGTCATTGTCTTTGCGCATCTCTTTGATCAATGCTCTCTCTGCAATTTTATCTTCGGATAAAACGTCTTCAATAATGGCACTGTATTCTTTCCCATTTGAAGTCAAAAGAACAACAACCTGCGTCATTCTCGTCTTGGGTGCATCTTGTAACATGTGAACTGCAGTTTGCATCATTTGGTCAAAGATAGAACGAACAAACGGATAGGAAGGGTATTTCCCATCACTACTTTCTTTTTTTATGTAGGAACGAGGAAGACCGGCTTCAAAAGATGTCATGTAGATACCTCCACACAAATAGTATATGCTTGTATTATATCACAAAAAGCGGCAGAGATGTTGTCCCTCTACCGTTTTTTACAATTTCTTTACAGCGTTTACAAAGCATTTACATTATCAAAAGTGTCATAGAAATAAAAAAAGCAGAGACTTTTGCCTCCACTTTTGATATGATGCTTATGATCATAGAAAATCGAATAAAAGAATCTGATGTTGAGTTAAGCGAAACTCACAATTTAGTAGAATCTTGAACACGAAGTTCAAGCCCTCGGTCTATTAGTATCAGTCAGCTGAATGCATTACTGCACTTACACCTCT
>JAZOMJ010000171.1:0-19452 GCA_045653865.1 Eubacteriales bacterium | reverse complement strand
TGACGGCTACACCGTAACCGCCATTGGCTTGGATGCTTTCTTTAACAACCAAACCATCACCGAGGCGACGATTGCCGACAATGTAACAAGCATTGGCAACTCTGCATTCCTCTCTTGCACCAAGCTTGCATCTGTTACCTTGCCCGCAACGCTGACATCCCTTGGCGAATCGGCATTCAGAGATTGCACGGCTCTTGTGAGCGTAAATATCCCACAAGGCGTTACCGCCATCAAACTCCGCGCCTTCTACAATTGCTCGGCACTAAAGAGCGTTCACATTCCCGATAGTGTTATAGCAATTGAGAATTCCGCATTCCGCAATTGTACCGCACTTGAGGAAATCAACATTCCCGCATCGGTAAAAACCATTACAGACGGCGCTTTTAAGGGTTGCAACAAGCTGCTTGAAAAAGAGGGCGGCATCACCTACATTGACACTTGGGCAATCGAGTTTGATGGCAAATCCACATCTGTTACCCTGCGTGACGGCACCTTTGGCTTGATGGATGAAATCTTTGCCAACAACGAGACCCTGACATCTGTTACCCTGCCCGATAGCATTGTTTCGATTGGTAACAAAGCATTTTCGGAGTGTTCGTTGCTTTCCGAAATCGACCTTCCCGAAAACCTAGAATTCATTGGCGAAGAAGCATTCTTGCTTTGCAAGAGCATTCCCAAAATTGTCATTCCCGACAAGGTAAAAACCATTTCTGCCAATGCGTTTGCCGGTTGCATGTTGGTTACATCCATTCAAATCGGCAAGGGTACAGAATCGATATCCTCCGAAGCATTCAATTCTTGCTATAGTCTTGCAAGCATTGAGGTAGACAAAGAAAACCCCTATTATCACTCCCAATTCGATTGCCTCATCGACACCCAAAACAAGATTTTGGTTTTGGGTTGCCAAATGAGCACCATCCCCGGTGACGGCAGTGTAACAAGCATTGGCGACTATGCCTTTGGCGGTTGCGTCTTGTTGACACAAATCACCATTCCCGATACCATAACCTCAATTGGCTACTGTGCATTTGCGGCTTGCCAAGAATTGATTTCCATCACCGTTCCCAAAAGTGTAACAAGCATTGGCGCTTTGGCTTTTGATTCTTGCTACCTGTTAGAAAGAATTCGCATTTTGGGCCCCATTACCAAAATTGAGGAGCGCACGTTTGGACACTGTTATTCGCTCAAAGAGATCGTCCTCCCCGATGGCATCACCTACATTGGCGAGCGTGCATTCGTTTTCTGTGAAGTGCTCACGGATTTCCAAATTCCCACAACCGTTACCACCATTGAAACGCAGGCTTTTGCAGGATGTGAGAGCATTACAGGCATTGTTGTTCCCAACGGAGTGACCCGCATTGAGGAAGGCACGTTTGAATGGTGCCCTGCCATTACCGAGGTTCATTTGCCTGCGGGATTGACCTTTATCGGTTCCAACGCATTCAGCGGGTGCCATGCGCTCAAAAATATTACAATCCCCGAGGGCGTTACCGTTATCGGTCAGAATGCATTCGACTCTTGTTCGGCGCTTGAGAACATCACCATTCCCGGTAGCGTAACAAGAATTGGCGGCGATGCATTTATGAGTTGCCACTCCCTCAAAACGGTTACCATTGGCGAGGGTCTTTCGTGGATCGATTCCTATGCCTTTGCATTCTGCGAAGAATTGCAAAGCGTATCTCTCCCCAAAAGCTTGAAAGGCATTGGCGAATTTGCATTCTTTTATTGCCAAAACCTCAAATCGGTTGTTTATGGCGGAACCTTGGACGATTGGGCAAAGGTGAGCAAAGGAGAGGGCTGGAATGAATGCATGGGCACCTTTATTGGCACAACCATTCTCTACCCCACAGAACATAATTAAATCATCCCTAAAAACATCAACGGGCGACCTGCAAAAACAGGTCGCCCGTTCTACTTTCTGAGTTGGTGGGGTCTTGGTGGTGCCCACCAACTTGCGACAGCAACAGCGAGGTTTTACACCTCGCGCCATCCGTCTATCCGTGAACTAACGACTTCCCTTTTTGACCTTTTGTGCGAAAGTTCTTGAAGGGGGTGTGGGGGAAACTTCTTGCAAGAAGTTTCCCCCACAAAACCGCGTCTATTCTTTAATCAAAATATCCCTCTCTGTAAAGCAGTTCTGCAATGAGAACCGCACCGCCTGCGGCGCCGCGCAGGGTGTTGTGGGAGAGACCCACGAACTTGTAGTCAAAGAGAGTATCCTCGCGCAAGCGACCAACAGTCACGCCCATACCACCGTAGATATCGCGGTCGAGCTTGGCTTGCGGACGGTTGTCTTCTTCAAAATAGGTAATGAATTGCTCGGGAGCGTGAGGAAGTCCAAGCTCCTGCGGCTTGCCCGAGAAGTTCTTCCAAGCGTCAAGAATTTCTTCCTTGGTGGGCTTGTTTTCAAAGCGTACGAACACAGCGGCAGTGTGACCGTCGGTTACGGGTACGCGGATGCACTGCGTGGTGATGAGGGGAGCGTCAGCCTTGACGATTTCGCCATTTTCAACCTTGCCCCAAACGCGCAAGGGTTCTTGCTCGCTCTTCTCTTCCTCGCCGCCGATGTAAGGAGTGGCGTTGTCAATCATTTCGGGCCACTCGCGGAAGGTCTTGCCGGCACCGGAGTTTGCTTGATAAGTGGTTGCAACAACCTCTTTGATGCCATACTTACGCAGGGGTGTGAGAGCAGGAACGTAGGATTGAATGGAGCAGTTGGGCTTAACCGCAATAAAGCCGCGCTTGGTGCCAAGGCGTGCTCTTTGAGCGGCAATCACTTCGAGATGCTCGTCGTTGATTTCCGGAATAACCATGGGAACGTCGGGCGTCCAACGGTGAGCGGAGTTGTTGGAAACAACGGGGATTTCAGCCTTTGCATAGGCTTCTTCAAGAGCGCGAATGTCCTCTTTTTTCATATCGACCGCGCAGAAAACAAAGGAGCACTTCTCTCCAACTGCGGCAATCTCGGCGGCATCAAGTACCACCATCTTTTTATATTGTTCGGGCATGGGCGTGGACATCTTCCAACGCTCGCCTACGGCTTCCTCATAAGTCTTGCCTGCGGAGCGTGCGGATGCCACCAAAACCGAAACTTCAAAATAGGGGTGATCGGCAAGGAGCGTCAAAAAACGTTGTCCTACCATACCGGTGGCGCCAATAACGCCAACTTTCATTTTACTCATAGCAAAAAATCCTTTCTCGCGAGTACTTTCTTTATTATATTATACACGATTTTGCCATTAATTGCAAGAGAATTGCGCATTTTTTATCTTTCAGAAATATAGAAAAATCGATTGCAAAAACGCGCAATTTGTGTTATAATAGATAAAAAACAGGGCGCACAGCACTTTGCGCCCACCACAAGGAGTATTTATGAAACTGCAACTGGTTGCAACCTGCCTGTTCGGCTTGGAAAAATTGCTTGGTGAAGAAATTGACGCGCTCGGGCTCCACCGACTTGACACAATGGACGGTCGCGTAACCTTTGAGGGCGACCTATGTGACATTGCACGCGCCAACATCGGTTTGCGTTGCGCAGAACACGTGTTCGTCAAGCTCGCATCCTTCCCTGCCACCACCTTTGACGAGCTCTTCCAAGGCACACGCGCCATTGCGTGGGAAGATTGGATTGGCAAGCTCGATGCCTTCCCCGTAAAGGGTCACGCCATCAAAAGTAAACTCTACTCTGTTCCCGACTGCCAAAGCATCGTTAAAAAAGCCGTAGTCGATCGCCTTTCGGCAAGATACGGTGTGAAATGGTTTGCGGAGACAGAAACAAAATATCAAATTGAATTTTTCATCTTTAAGGATGTTGCAACGCTGATGATCGACACCTCGGGCGTTCCGCTCCACAAGCGCGGATACCGTCCGGCTGCCGGTCCTGCGCCCTTGCGCGAGACCTTGGCGGCAGCATTGGCACTCACCGCTCGTCCCCGTGAAGACGTTCTCTTTTGGGATCCTATGTGCGGTTCGGGTACCATCGCCATTGAGGCGGCACTCATCCTTGCAAATCGCGCGCCGGGTCTTGGCCGCAGTTTTGCGGCAGAAAGCTTTGCACAAATCCCTGCGGCTCTTTGGAAAGATGCAAGAGATGCGGCAGAGGCGGCTATCAAAAAGGATGCCGCATTTGAGGTTTACGCCTCGGATATTGACGAGGATATTCTTGACACGGTATATGAGAACGCATTGCGCGCAGGTGTTGAGGAGCACATGAACATCTTTTGCGCGGACGTGCGCAAGATGCAAAAAATTGATGGCAGACGCGGCACAGTGGTATGCAATCCCCCTTACGGTGAGCGTTTGATGACCCCTGCCGAGGCAGAACAGCTCTACCGCGACATGGGACGTGCATTTGCAAATCTTTCGCCGTGGCAAATCTATATCATCACCTCGCATCCGCAATTCGAACGCTTCTACGGCATGCGCGCGGATAAGATTAGAAAGCTTTACAACGGTATGATTCCTTGTAATTTGTATCAGTATTTTAAGCCAAAGAATAAATAAAAAAACACAGCACACCGCGTTGTGTAGCGCGGTGGGCGGTGTGTTATTTGCTCGACAAATTGGAATGTTACGAAAATCCCGCTTGCCCTTTTGCAACAATAGAAATTTCTTGTATTGACGCAACAGTTGCAAGCACACATATTGTCGCAACGCTATAAGTGGTTGGAACAAGGTTCAAAATGAGTGGCAAAAGGAACAAAGCAAATCCCGTTATCTTATTGAGAACGCTATGGATTGATATGAGTTCTTTTTTGCGGATAAAGACAAATACAACATTCAATATCTTAATCAACGCAATGAGTACAATCCACCCCCATAGCCATACGGGTATGCGCAAAAGAGGTAGTATCTTTACCCCACATACAAGCAAAAATACAAAGTCGGAAACAGTATCCAGTCTTGCTCCGAACTTACTGACCGCTCCTGTTTTTCTTGCTATGGTTCCGTCAATCATATCGGTAATTCCGCAAAAAAGATAGAGTGCGTAAAACCACACCGACGAGAGCGGAATGAATAAAAGCGGCAAGCTAAACAGTATTCTGCTCCCCGTAATGACGTTTGCAATATGTTTTTTCATAAATTGGGATTTCTTCATTGATTCAAAAAGGAATGTTACTCCACAATTCGCCATTTCATAGATGCGGCAATCGCGTAGGAGCCGTTTTTCATCTCCTCTATGTTCGTATAGGCATCGTCTGACCACACAATGCAATTTCGTTCATCGAATGTAACAGATGTTTGGAATATATCCCCCATGCCGTCTTCTTTTATTTGCCATTCGAACAAATCTTCAAATGCAATCTCCACAACGGTATCCCAAATGCTTGTAACCAATATTTGCAAAATCAACTTGGTTTTGTGCGGTTCAAAATAATGACCGTTCTCTATTTTCGATATGCCTTGATTGATATAGTGAACATCTATGATATATCCATCGTGCAAGCAATTGCACTTTTCAAGAAAATCCTGTATATCTTGGTTTGTTCTGATTTCGTGAAACACGGTTTCTCTCCTTTGTCAATATTGTGTTACTTGTTCGATAAATTGGAATTTCCCGTTTTTAAAACTCGTCTTTCCAATTTTCTAATAAAAAATAGCTGAAATAGTCACGATCATATTCTCCGAGTAGAGGTGTTATATTTAAACTGCTATAAAATCTCTTGTTGTCTCTACAGTATTTGAATTTTTCAACGTCACTACCTTCAAACTCGTAGGTAATATCTATGATTACTCCTTTTTGAGGATCTTCCTTAAACAAATGACCAAAAAAGCAGAATTCATTATTTTCACCCATATAATATGGAGCGACAAAATGAAAGTTAAATTCTTTGGCGGCTGTTTCAAATTTTTCAATAATACAACTTTTTGTTTTGTCATCTAACAACATTGAAATGCTCCTCTTCAAATTCAAGTTTATCGATTCGTTTTACAATCACCTTTATTATAGCATAGATTCTCCAAAATGTAAATAAGGCGGCTTGAATTTTCACTCAAGCCGTCTTGTTTTGTTGTTATTAGATAACCTCAAAAATCAACGGTCTCTTTTCGGGTGCTTCTGCCGTGATGGTGGTAGCGTTCAAGAGAGTGCGCTCTGCGGCATCCAAAAGGGCTTCATTCGAGGTGTAAAGCACGGCGAGGGTGTCGCCTGCGTTAACGTAGTCGCCTGTCTTCTTTTGGATCATATATCCTGCACTCAGGTCGATTTCGTCCTCTTTGGTGTTGCGTCCGGCTCCGAGGAGCAGGCTTGCAAGACCGTATTTTTCGGTATCCACGCTTGCAATGTATCCGCTCTCACTCACCTTTACCTCGCGGCTATAGGGAGCGGTTGCAAACTTTTCGGGGTGATAGATATATTCGGGGTCGCCGCCTTGTGCCTTGACCATTTGGGCAAAGGTATCGAGTGCCTTGCCCGAGGTGATGGCATCCTGCGCCATAGCGCGGCATTCTTCAAGAGTGCCCTTATCGGCAAGGAACAAAATTTGAGATGCGAGTGCGAGGGAAAGCTCCACAAGATCCTCGGGTCCCTTGCCCTGCAATGCTTCAATCGCTTCAACCACCTCAAGGGAGTTGCCTACGGCATAGCCAAGAGGTCTATCCATATCGGTGATGAGTGCGCTGATGCGCTTGCCTGCACGCTTACCGATGGCTACCATCAGCTTTGCAAGCGTGCGGCTGTCCTCAAGATCTTTCATAAAGGATCCGCTACCCGTCTTTACGTCAAGCACGATGCAATCATCGTCGGCGGCGAGCTTTTTGCCCATAATGCTGGAAGCAATAAGAGGCATACTGTCAACCGTTGCGGTGACGTCGCGCAGAGCGTAAAGCATCTTATCGGCAGGGGCGAGCGTTGCGCTCTGCCCTACAATGGCAATGCCTGTTTCGTTGACGATTCTTTCAAACTCGTCTACCGGCAAACCGGTGCAAAAACCGGGGATGGCTTCGAGCTTATCGATGGTGCCACCCGTGTGACCGAGACCGCGACCGCTCATTTTGGCTACGGTCAATCCCAAGGAAGCCACAATGGGAGCGACAACAAGACTTGTCTTGTCGCCAACGCCACCCGTGGAGTGCTTATCCACACGCAAGCCCTTGATGCGAGAGGTATCAAGGCGTTCGCCCGAATCGCGAACCGCCAAGGTGAGCTCGGTGGTCTCCTCGTCGCTCATACCGCGGAAAAAGATTGCCATACAAAGTGCGGCGGCTTGATAATCAGGGATTTCTCCCTTGCTATATCCTTCTACAAAAGCGCGGATTTCTTCGGATGACAAAGCATCACCGTCGCGCTTTTTCTTTATTACGTCATACATTCTCATAGGTTTATTCTCCTTTCAAGTCAGAGGGACCAAAGGATGTGGGCAACAGCTCGGCAAGCGTATATGCCTCGACGCCCTCGGTTGTGCCAAGAAGCACACGGAAGGTGTCTATCTCGCAGAACTCGCGCAACACTTGACGGCAAACGCCGCAGGGGGCGCAGAATTTGCCTGCCTCGCCCTCGGGTGCACCAATCACGGCAATAGCTGCAAAACGGCGCTCGCCCTCGCTAATGGCCTTAAAAACGGCTGTACGCTCGGCACAGTTGGTAGCGGTGTATCCTGCATTTTCAACGTTGCAACCGGTGTAAACCTTGCCGTTGCAGGTCAAAAGCGCCGCTCCTACCGCAAAATGCGAATAGGGGCAATAGGAGAACTTGCGAGCCTCCTCGGCAAACTGCATCAATTCAAGATCTGTCATTTCTTTACTCCCCTCTTGCAACTTGGGAATAGAAGCTTTCGCCCGCAATACCGCCATCAGTAATGCCGAGAGCCTCGAGAACGGTTGCACCGATATCGGCAAAGGTTGCTCTTGTGCCAAGGTCAACACCCTCGCGGATGCTCTTACCGAAAATCAGCATAGGTGTGTGCTCGCGGGAGTGGTCGGTAGAGGGCGTTGCAGGGTCACAGCCGTGGTCGGCAGTGATGATGCAAATATCATCATCCCCCATTCTCTCCATAAAGCCGCCAAGCCAAGCATCAAACTCGGTCAGCGCTTGCGCGTAACCCGCAATGTTGTTGCGGTGACCGAATACCATATCGAAGTCAACAAGGTTGGTAAAGCAAAGACCCTTAAAATCGCGTGCGGCAATTTCATCGGTCATAGCCATGCCGCCTGCATTATTGGGGGTGGGGTTGCTTTCGCTAAAGCCCTTGCCTGCGAAAATATCAAAGATTTTGCCAACCGAAATGGTGTCAAAACCTCTCTCCATCAAAACATCGGCAATGGTGTTTTGGGGAGGGATGAGCGAATAATCGTGACGGCGAGGGGTGCGCGCATAAGGATGCTCGCCCGTAAAGGGACGCGCAATAACACGTCCTACGGCGTGCTCACCCGTAAGCAGCTCGCGTGCGATTTCGCAATAGCGGTAAAGCTCGGACACGGGAACGATATCCTCGTGTGCGGCAATTTGAAATACGCTATCGGCAGAGGTGTAGACAATCAGCGCACCGGTTTTGCAATGCTCGTCGCCGTAGTCGCGAATGACGTCGGTGCCGGAATACGGCAGATTGCAAATGGTTTTGCGACCTGTTCTTGCCTCGAACTCGGCAATGAGATCAGCAGGAAAACCGTTGGGGTATGTGGGAAGCGGCTTTGGCGAAATAATGCCGGCAATCTCCCAGTGACCGATGGTGGTATCCTTGCCCATCGAGGTCTCGCGCATACGCGCAAAGGATGCCTTGGGAGCGGCTACGCCACCGCCAACACCCTCGATGTTGAAAAGTCCCAATGCCTCAAGATTGGGGCAATGAAAATTGGGATGGTTGCGGATTGCGCCTACGGTGTTGCTACCCGCATCGCCAAAGTTGGCGGCATCGGGGAGTTCACCAATACCAACGCTATCCAATACAATCAAAAATACTCTTTTGGTCATAGTTTTCTCAATTACGCCAAGTTGAGCGCGATCTTCATCATAGCGGTGAAGGAATTTTGACGCTCTTCGGCGGTTGTATTCTCCTCGGGATAAATAAAGGAATCGCTAACGGTGCAAATGCAAAGTGCTTTCTTGCCGGCACGTGCTGCGTTGCAGTAGAGAGCGGCAGATTCCATTTCAACGCCAAGTACGCCCATCTTTGCCCAATCCATGCCGGAGTTGGCTTCGTCGTAGAAAATATCAGACGAGAAGATGTTGCCTACCTTGTAGTGAACGCCTGCCTTTTCACACTCGTCAGCGGCTCTGCGAACGAGGTCAAAGTCAGCGATGGGAGCGAATGTGCCGGGCAATTTGTATTGCATAGCATAGTTGCCGTTGGTGCAAGCACCCATAGCAACAATGATGTCACGTGCGTGCAGGTCGGGATGGAAGGAACCGCAAGTACCCACGCGAATGATGGTGTCAACATCGTAGAAGTTGAAGAGCTCATAAGAATAGATACCGATAGAGGGTTGACCCATACCGGATGCCATAACGGTTACCTTTTTGCCGTTGTATTCACCTGTGTAGCCGTGAACACCGCGAACGTCATTTACAAGTACGGGGTTTTTAAGGAAGTTCTTTGCAATAAACTCGGAGCGCAAAGGGTCACCGGGCATCAGCACGGTCTTTGCGATATCTTCTTTTTTAGCGGAAATATGAGGGGTCGGAATAGCCATAATTCTGTCTCCTTTTCAAAATCAAATATTAGTATCCACCGTTGTCGGTGTTCTTGATGATTTTAACAACGCGGCTTGTGCCAAGACGGTCGGCGCCAAGGTTGATAAAGTCCTCGGCATCTTGCAAGCTTGCAATGCCGCCTGCCGCCTTTACCTTTACGTGTGCGCCAACGTTTGCACGCATAAGAGCAACGTCCTCGCGAGTTGCACCTGCGGTTGAAAAACCGGTGGAGGTTTTGATATAATCAGCACCCGACTCGGTAACAATGCGGCACATACGCAGTTTTTCATCTTCGTTGAGAAGGCAGGTTTCGATGATAACCTTGAGAATCTTATCACCGCAAACAGCCTTAATCGCACGGATTTCTTCCAAAATCTTGTCGTCGTTTCCTGCCTTGAGATCGCCTACGTGAATGACCATGTCAATTTCATCGGCACCCTCGCGCAGAGCCTCTGCGGTTTCGAAGCATTTGACAGCCGTGGTGCTATCACCGTTCGGAAAGCCGATAACGGTGCAAATAGCAAGACGGTCGCCAACGTATTCTTTTGCTTGCTTTACATAGCAAGGGGGAATGCAAACAGATGCGGTTTGATACTTCATACCATCATCGCAAATAGCGCGAATTTCATCCCAGGTTGCGGTTTGCAACAGGAGTGTGTGATCACAGCGTGCTAAAATTTCGGTTATATTCATAATATAAGCCTCCTATTATCTTTCTTTCATCTTTATTTTACCATTTTTATTGAAAAATTGCAATACTTTAGACAAAAAAATCCACACAAAACAATTGTTTTTGGGCAACAAAGGGAGACCTTTGCAGGTCTCCCTTATTAGGGGTATTACAATTTGAAATTAGGGGTTAACGGGTTCTTCGGAGAAAAGGTTGCCAATTTCGTCATTGGAGAAACCGAACAGCTTACCAAGGTTGGTCAAGGCTTCCTTATCTGCTTCCTTGTCTTCCTCGGTTTCATACTCGGTGGTCTCGTAGTAATTCTTCATTGCGTTCTTAAGGTCTTCCTTCTCTTCTTCTGCCATCGATTCTTGCATACCGAATGCGTCATCTTCAAGACTCTCGGCATTGTTGTTCAAGGAGTGCTTAACAGACTCGGAGGACATAAAGGTTTCAACGGTATCGTTAGCAGATTTACCCATTACACTATCTTCACCGCCAAATACGGTTTGCTTGGTTCCTTCCTCTGCATTCGCTGTTGCGGAGTTAGCAAGATTCATAACGTCGTTGAGTGCAGCTGCTTCTTTTTGGCTTTCCTCTTCGGTCATATCAGCCTCGCCCATGTAGCTGAATACGTCGGAGATAATGGGTGCCGCGGTGGCGGATTCCTCTTCACCAAGACCCCACTCTTCGTTCAATCTTTCCTCGGTGATGTAGGATCCGATCATGCCTGCGGTTTCGGGAGTCATATCTTGAAGCATTGCGGAAAGGTCTTCTTGAGACATACCTTCTGCGCTGTTTACGTTTGTAAGAACATCCATGGTGTTGGAAATGGTCTTAAAGGTCTTTGCATAGTCACCGCCGGAGCCTTTGTTACCAAGATCGGTAGCGGTTGTGATATCCATGTTAGCGGCATCTCTTACCATGCCGGATTGGATAATAGCAATGAAGAGTTTGGAAGTACGTTCCTTACCAACGGAAACCGAATTTTGCAAAGAGTTCAAAACATCACCAACAGACTCTGCCATAGTACCGATGCTGTCACCGGAAACATCGGATACCAAGCGGCTTGCATTGGAGAAGACACCGCCAATAGCAGTTGCTTCTTGATCTACATTGTCTTTGTTGATTTGCTTAGCAGCTTCGTCAACATCAATTACGAGTTCATCAAGGAAGATCAGCAAAGTAGCCTTTGCAAATTCTTCTTCGGTTTGCATAGCTGCGGTGTTGGCAACGGTATCTGCCTTGATATTCTTCTTAATCTCTGTATCTACAACGGCCTTGTAAAGGTTACCCTCGTTGGTGCCGAGCATTTGGAATGCACCTGCTTTGAGAATAGCGGCTACATCCTCTTTATAGGTTTTGCTCTTTGCGTCAAGAGCAGAGAGTGCTACAACCATTTCTGCCAAAACAACGGCATTGCTATCATTGTTTGCATTTTCTGCAAGAACAACTGCATCGCCTTCAAGTTGCTCTACGCTCCACGCGTATGCAACAAAGAATTCTTGAACATCAAGAGCGGTAACTTCACCCTCTCCTTGGAGCACGAGCTCGTCGATCATAGCAACAGCATAGAGGTTGAGTACTTGTTTATCAACAACGATACCTGCATGGTCGAATGCGCTGTTGAGCTTATTTGCAAGGTTAGTAACTGCATCACTAGCATACGGATCTACACCGTTCAAATCTGCCGCAATGGTGTTCATCAAATCTTCGTAAGCTTCGCCTGCATCGGCTTTTACTTCGATAGCAGATGCGATAGCCTTAATACCAATGTTGGTAACCTCGGGAATGAGGCACTTCATACTATCGTTTTTGCCGAGAGCGGCAATTACGTTTTTGATAGCATCGCCACCGGCAAGCTTATCAAACAATGCCTCATCCTCCTCGCCGGAAGTTGAAAATACGCCGCCCTTAATGAGTTCGCTGAGCATTTCTGCAATGGTTGCGATATCAGCGGTAAACTTTTGGGTATCTTTTGCATCATCGTGCAGAATTTGAATAGCCTTTTCGAGCAATCCGCCAAACAAGCCGGATTCATCCTCGATGATAGGCTCATCACTGTTAACCATGTCATCGGTCAGGAAATAAACGACATCTGCCATAACAGTGGTCAGGAATTTGGACTCTGCAAGAGCATCAGCAATTCCGGTAATCTTATCGGCATCTTCATCGCTCATGTTTTCAAAATCAGCATCCATCAGAGGTGTAATGCTGTTTACAAGGTTCAAAATACCCTCGATTTCCTCGCTTACCAAAATAGCCTCGCCATTAAGGTGGAAGGAGGTTAACTCACCCATCATAGCATCGCCACCCATTGCGCGGAAGCATTCAACAATAGCGCTTTCGGTAATAGGAGTGATGTATGCGTCTGCAATGCCATCAAGAGAATTCTCTTCTTCACCCTCTGCTTGCATAAGATCGGTGCTGACAGAAGACTCAAGCGCGTTAGCAGCAATGCCACCATAGAAAGCAACGGGAATCAGGATAACGGTCAAAGAAATCAATCCTGCAGCAGCAGACCATGCAATGGTGCGTACATTAGCATAGGGGGCGCGCTTGGAGCTTTTTCTCATAGCTCTGCCTGCAAAAATGGAGATAAGGAACAAAACAATACCTGTTATCAGCTTCAAAACCAAGAACAGGATAACGAAAACCAATGGTGCAATCAAAGCAACCGGCAAGCCGATGATGGTTTCGCGCAAAGTAATGGAATAATCGAACATTCCAAGAATATCTTCGGAAAGCGATTGCGCCAATATAGGCAACAATGTTCCTTCGAAGAAAGCAGGATCGGTTATGTAGGTTTTTGCAAGCAAAGTGCCAAAAAATGCAAGTAATACGCTTGCAATTGTACAAATGCTTACAATTCTGGTTTTTGCCAACTTGCGAACAAATACGGACCAAACAATGTTAGCCGCAACGCAGGCGAGCAACACAATGGTAAAAAGAACTCCCATAATGATTTCTCTCCTTTAGTTTTGGAAAATCTGTATAGCATTGGAAATACTATATATACATAATAACACAGAAGTGCATAGTTTGTCAAGCAAAAAAACAAAAAAAGAGAAAATGTAAAGCATTTTCCCTTCCTTTTTGTGCAATTATTCAAAAAACGCCTAAAAATGCAGAATGCATTTATACCTTGAGGAAATTTTTGAATTCGATTCCCCTTCATATTCCGGCATCTGCAACATAGTGCCTGACGCAAATCAAAAACCAAACCCCCACAAGGCAAGCCATGCAAGCAATTAACCATAGCTGTTGTATAGAGAGCAAAACGCCAATGATGCCAAAAAAGGCACAAAGGCTGGATAATAAATTTGTACACACAGGATGCGAAAGTCCTGCCGCAAAAATGCGATGGTGCAGGTGTGCACGGTCTGCTCGAAAAGGGCTGTATCCGTGCAAAAGACGTCGCGCCACCGTGCTGACCAAATCTACAATGGGATATGCAAAAATGAAGATGGGCGTTAAAACACCAATACCATCTTGATTGATAAAAATCGGCAAAGAGAGAAATCCCATTGCAAAGCCCAATGCTTCGGAGCCGCAATCTCCTGCAAATATATGCGCAGGATAGCGATTATAAATTAAAAAAGCAAGACAGGACGCCATCAAAAAGAGCGCTGTAATCCCCAAAATTCCATCACCCGCAATAAGAAAATAAGCACCGAGCATTAAACATTCAATAGAACCGCATCCACACAAAAGGCCATCCAAGCCATCGATAAAATTGTGTGCGTTGATCAACAAAACCACCCAGAATAAAGCAACAAACAACCAAACACCATCTACTATTCCACTGCCCCAAATAGCCGTAGCCGCTGTGACAGTTTGCAAAAAAAGCTTTGTCCAAGCTCCCAACCCGAAAATATCATCGGCAAGCCCTACAAGCATCATAAAACCACATCCAAATGCAAAACACGTAATGTAGGCATCCCATTCGTTCAGCAAAAACAATCCTACCAAAAAAGAAACAATAATGGCAATCCCACCGTTTCGTGGAATGCTGTGTCGATGCATACGTCTGCCATCCAACGGGACATCAACGGCACCAATCAACCAGGCAAGATATTTTGCAACAGGGGTTAGAACAAAACAGAAAAGAAAAACAAACAATCCTTGCATCAAATACATATCAAAACTCCTATCCGCTCAAAAAATAAGGGAAAACCCATACGGATTTTCCCCTTATTTGATATGCGTTATGCAAAAAACGGAATTTTTTACCGGATTTGTACAAAACCCAATTTCTTTTGGAATTTGGAAAGCGTACGACGAGCATAGTAGGATGCTTCCTCGGCACCTCTCTTCATTTGCGCTTCAAGTGCTGCCTTATCAGCCATCAGTTCGGCAAAACGCGCTTGAACGGGTGCCAAAGCATCGGCAGTAGCTTCACCTACGGCAACCTTGAAGTCGCCGTATCCCTTGCCTGCAAATTCGCGCTCGATTTCCTCGTTGGTCTTACCGGTAAAGCAAGAATAAATGGTCATCAAGTTGCTTACACCGGGTTTATCCTCGGAGAAACGAATTTCAGCCTCGGAGTCGGTTACCGCTCTCTTGAATTTGCGAATGATGGTATCCTTGTCATCCAAAATATAAACCACCGCGTTGGTGTTTTCGTCGGACTTGCTCATCTTTTTGGTGGGCTCTGCCAATGACATAATCTTTTTACCGCTCTTTGCCATAATGGGCTCGGGAATGGTAAACATATCGGGATAAATTTGGTTAACACGGTTTGCAATGTCTCGGCAAAGCTCGACGTGTTGCTTTTGGTCGATGCCTACGGGAACAACGTCGGTTTGGAACAAGAGAATATCCGCTGCCATCAAAACGGGATAGGTAAAGAGACCGGCGTTGATGTTGTCGGCATGCTTTGCACTTTTATCTTTAAACTGTGTCATACGGGAAAGCTCGCCAAACATGGTAAAGCAGTTGAGCAACCATGCAAGTTCTGCATGCTCGTGCACCATAGATTGCACATAAAGCGTGTTCTTTTCAGGATCCAATCCGCAAGCCATATACAAAGCCAAGGTTTCGTATGTACGGCGACGGAGTTCTGCGGGATTTTGACGAACCGTGATTGCGTGCTCGTCTACCACACAGTAAAAGGTTTTATATTGCTCCGAAAACTCGGAAAAGTTTTTAATAGCACCAAGATAGTTGCCAATGGTCAGGTTGCCGCTGGGTTGTACACCGGAAAAGCAGACCTTTTGTTCTCCAAACATAGTAATTCATCCTTTCAAAGGTTTTCATCTTATTTATTGTATCATACACTTTCCCTTTTTACAAGTACCATTGATAAAAAAGTTTGCATTTTAAGAAAATAATAGCAAAAAAACGGCGCAGACAGTATTGTCTGCGCCGAAAAGCATTTTATTGTGCTGTTTGTGTGCCGGAAGGCAGATAGCCGTAAGCTTCCATCCACAAATAGTAAATACCATAAGGAGAATAGAAGTAAACTTGTCTAATCTTTTCGCCTACTTCAGTTGCTGTCAAAATGGAGTCAGCAACCTTATCCATTGTGCTATAGTTGGTGACATGGCTAATTTGATAGAAGATTTCCTTTAAATAGCGACCTTCTGCCTCATTATCTTTATCACTCTTTTTCATAGCTTCAATTTCGCCTTTGATGTACTTATACAAAGCAGGATTTTCCTTTTGGCAGTTAGGAAGCGCTTTGAAGAGACTGCGATACTCTTGTTCGGTGTTAAGAAGAACACCAAGGTCCTTTACCATTTGCTCAAGCTGAGCATAGGTGGTGCAACCGTTCAACAAAGCAGTGATTTCTGCGTTGAGTTCTGCCATGTAACTGATCAACTCGACATTCAGCATACCTTGTACTTCGAAATCAACAGGTTCTTCAATTTTTGTTACAATACCCTTGGTATCAGCAACAAAATCGTGATGATTGAAGGTACCCTTCAGTTTTTCTTCATCGTTCATCTTGTTGATGTTGAATGTAAGAGAAACTTCTACATCCTTGGCAGTTTCTACAGTAATATAGTAAAGGACATACTTCTTTGCAGGAGCTGCTTCGGGATCGTTGGCATCGGGTTCGGGAATGAGGTGTGCCTCAGCCGAATACTCTTCGTTGTTAACGAAAAGGGTCAATTTGTTACCGAGCAACGAAGGAACAACATCGGTGGTGGTGTAATAAGAAATGTTAGGACGATAAACAATGAAGTGATGCAGGTTTGTATCTTCGTTGGATTCTGTCCAAGAAAGCTGCAAATTTACTACAGAGGGATCCTTTGTATCAACATACTTCTTGTAAAGAGCCGCCAATTGATTATAGATAACCTTATTCTCATAGAAGTGAGACAAATAAAGGTCACCGTAAACATTCAGTTCATAGAAATCTGTGTTGTAAATATCAACTGCAAGCTTGGTGTTTTGATACTTTTCTTCAAATGTTTCTACAAACGCGCACTCTGTGCGAGAAACTTCTGTTCTCTTACCATCGGTACTCTCTTCTCTTTGAACAACCTTGTGTTGACCTTCATAACGAGCCAAGCAAAGGTCGGTTACCATAGTGAGCGTGTACTCACCGGTGATATCAGGATCTGCGGTGTAGGTGTAGGTATTGTTACGGTAGTAACCTGTTCCGGTCTCCTTGGTAACCTCTTCGGTTTCAACACCAAAGCGGTATGCACCGGTGGTGTTGTAAAAATACAGAATTTCGGAATATTCGTTACTAACAGTCTTTTCGCGAGTACGGAAAATATAAACACCGCGTTCTTTTTGATCGCACTCTTCAATCCACTTTTGCAAGGTAGCATTTTGAGAAAGAAGTTCTTTGCTCAAACCGGAGCTAAAGGTTGTGCTGTAGGGTTTGCCGCTTTTAACGGTTACGGGTGTGCCGAATTGTGTAGCGGTGGAAGCATAGTCAGCGAGGTTAAATCCAAGCAAAGGCTCAACCAAGGAGTCTCTGTTTTGCTTTTTGCCGTTTTCCCAAATGGAAGCATGCATTGTAGGATCGGGATATGCAAGGAACGCATTACCGGTTGCATAAATGTCCATTTCGTATTTGTTACCGCTCTTATCGCTAATGAGCTCAACCTTGCCGTTTTCGTAGATGTAGTGTTGGCCTTCAATACCGTATTGCAGCAAGTTGCGCATTTCAACATTGGTATTGAGGTAGGTGATGATTTGCATACTGCGTTCAACACTCAAGGTGGTGGTAGCAACTGCAAACATATTACCGTAAATGTCCTCAGAGCTTGCCATGGGGTAAGCTACGGGAACAACATAGTATTGTGTGCCCTTCTCATCGAAGTAGTAGGAAGCACCTGTTTTTGCATCAACAGTCAGCTCATCAAGAGAACCCTTAACAAACTTGATGCCGTAAGCATCGTAAGCAATGTTTGCATTTTCGTCATCTCTGAAGAAAGTGGTTGCGCTGTTGTACTTGTTGTTGTATTGGTTCAGTTTGAGATACGCGTTAACGAAATCTTGGTTTTCGAACAAGCTTTCGATTTTTACAGTATCTTCGCCACGGCTGGGCTTGCTGCTGATGGTTGTAGTACCGAAAATAGAGAAATCATCACTATCAACGGAATAATCCTCGGGATCAATGTTCCAGTAATATGCCAACAGCGCGAGGCAATCTTCGTATGTTGCATCGATGGGAAGAATAGAGGTATTCTGCCAAATATCACCTGCGTGAACAGCAATCATATCGAGGAACTGATAGATGTAGTCGTTATAGAAGTTTTTAACAACGCCTCTGGTGAGGTAACCGTCCAAGGAAAAGCTATCGATCATTTCCTTGTTGAGGCACATGTAAGTGTACTCACCGATAACATTGTTGTTGGGGATTGCGTATGTAGAGCCTGTCTCTTGAACAGCAGCGAGCAATGTGGGAGAAACATACTCTTTGATCTTCTTTGCATCGCCCTTGAGCGCATCATCAAGAACAGCAAGCCAATTATCGGAGCGGAGTTCGTTATACATTTGCTCACCGGTCATAACCTTGCCGTTTGCCAAGGTTACGTCGCCGATATAGATAATATCAACTTGGTTTTCCAAAACGATGGGATAGTTATCGCGGTACATGCCGTTTTCGTCGGTAATGATTTCCTCAACGGTTGTACCTGCTACTGTAGTACCGCCCTCACCGGTTGTTCCTGTTTCTGCGGGCTTAGTGGTTGCGCTTTGCTCCTTTTTGGTAGCTGCATACGCTTCCATTGCCTCTGTCAGCTTATCGAAATACTCCTCTTCGCTGAGGTAGTGAATGTCAAGCTGAGTCTTATATTTTGCTTTTGTCAAGCTGTTGATTGCTTTGGTAACATCGTTGCGGATGCTGTCGGACACAGGGGACTCGGAAACGATCCACATCGTCAGTGTCATGTTACTTGCAACCTTTGCTTCTTCCAGCTCGTTCTTTGCATCCTCTTCCGAATCCTCAGCACAGCTTGCAAGGACAACGGAGAGCATCATTACGAGGCAAAGAAATAAAGCGATCAGTCTCTTGTTCATGGTTTATTCCTCCCAAAAAATCCTGGAATCGCCCCTCGCGTACACGCGAGCGCGACAAATATGTTTATACGCTATATTTTACACCTTTTTTTCCCTGATGTCAAGTGAATTTTTTGTTACGAAATTCGCAACGCATTACTTCTCTTTCACTCAGGACACGCATAGTTCACAAATGAATGGGACTATGCACAAATATACGCTTACGCTTTGTTGCACATTGCTTATGAATTACATCAATGTGCACAATTTTATTCATTTGTTTTTGTTGCAGTAAACCAAAAATCACTCCATGAAGCCCTTGAGGTGTCTTGCACGGCTGGGATGACGCAGTCTGCGAAGCGCTTTTGCCTCTATCTGACGTATTCTCTCACGCGTGATATCAAACTCCTTGCCCACTTCTTCAAGAGTTCTGTTTCTGCCGTCATAAAGACCAAAGCGGAGCTTGATGACGTGCTCCTCACGAGGCGTGAGGGTGTGCAGCTGACGCTCCAGCTCCTCGCGCAGGATATTTGTCGAGGTCGCCTCTGCGGGAGAGGGGGTATCATCGTCGGGAATGAAGTCACCAAGGTGGCTATCCTCCTCCTCGCCGATCGGGGTTTCGAGAGACACGGGGTCCTGAGCGATCTTCATGATCTCTCTCACCTTTTCGGCACTCATGCCCATCTTTTCA
>JAZOMJ010000170.1:0-3081 GCA_045653865.1 Eubacteriales bacterium | reverse complement strand
TCACGCGTTACTCACCCGTCCGCCACTAACGCAGGGACCGAAGTCCCCTTGTCCGTTCGACTTGAATGTGTTATGCACGCCGCCAGCGTTCATCCTGAGCCAGGATCAAACTCTCGATATCATTGTATCAAAACAGCTTTCACTGATTCAATCTTGTTCATCGAGCTTTTGCTCTTAGCAATTTTACTTTTGTTTTGAGTAGTATTCTCTTTTGAATTGTTCGAGATCCAATACACATACTATTTTTTAGCTTTGTACTTCTCTCTTGTTGTTCAATTTTCAATGACCGTGTGCCGCAGCTCGCGCAGCGACTTTGATATTATACCACATCAATTCCCGTTTGTCAATACCTTTTTTGAAAGTTTTTTCATTTTTTTGATATTTTTTCAAGTTTTTTGATGCGATAGCACCCAAATGGGTAACTTTTGATATTATAGCACTAACTTCTTCGTTTGTCAAGAGGTTTTTGCAAAAAAGTTTCGTTTTTTTCTTTTATTTTTTCTTCACTATTTTTTCAATTTCGGGTTGACTTTCGCTCCCCAAAGGGCTATAATATAGGAAGCGAAAAAGAAGAAATGAGGAATCGTTATGGCGATTGCATCTAAACAGACCCACAAGGATTTAACCGAGGGTAATATTTTTAGGCAAATTATTCTGTTTGCCCTGCCCCTGATTGCAACATCGGTGCTCCAGTTGCTCTTTAACACGGCTGACACCATTGTGGTTGGCCGTTGGGGCGGCAACACAGAAGCGGAACGCGAAATTGCGCTAGCGGCGGTTGGTTCCTGCGGCGCAATTATCCACTTGGTGGTAAACGTATTTTTGGGGCTCTCAGTTGGCGCAGGTGTTTGCGTGGCGCACGGCATTGGAGCCAAGGAATTTGATACTGTAGAAAAAACCTTACATACAGCCGTATATACCGCTTTGATTGGTGGTGTGTTGGTTACGGCAATCGGTTTTATTTTTGCCCCTCAGCTTTTGGGGTTGATTGGTATTGAATCCTCGATTCTGCCCGAAGCTATCCTTTATATGAGAGCATACTTCTGCGGCATGCCCGCGGCACTGCTTTACAACTACTGTGCGGCAATGTTGCGTGCATCGGGTGACACGGCACGTCCCTTGGGATTTCTCACCATTGCGGGAATTGCAAACGTACTGTTTAACTTGATGATGGTTTTGGTATTTAAGACCGGTGCCCTTGGCGTTGGCGTTGCTACGGCAATCTCTAACTGGGTATCCTGTGCCTTGATTGTTTTGTTTATGCTCAAAACAGAGGGTCCCTGCCATCTCGACATCAAAAAGATTGCCATTCACAAGGAACCGCTCAAAAAGATTCTCAAAATCGGTTTGCCCGCGGGCATTCAAAGTTCCCTGTTCTCTATTTCCAACGTTATTATTCAATCGGCACTGCAATCCTTCCAAAGTGCAACTGTAATTGCAGGTCACACGGCAGCCTCGAACATTCAAGGCTACGTTTACACCGTGATGAACTCCACGGCACAATCCTCGATGAACTTTACCGGTCAGCACGTGGGAGCAAAAAAGTGGAAGCGACTGAAAACGGTTGTTTTGTGCCACTACGGACTGGTGTTTGGATTTGGTATTAGCATTGGTTGGACCATGTACCTCTTTGGCAGACCCCTGCTCAACATCTTTACTCCCGGCAACACCGGTGCCATTGAGGTTGGTATGATCAACCTCGCCATTATCGGTTTGACCTACTTTATTTGTGGCGGTCTTGACGTTGGCAGTTACACCATGCGCGGCTTTGGTAAATCTCTTGTTCCCACGCTCATCTCGCTCATAGGCGCGTGTGCCTTGCGCATCGTTTGGATTTACGCGGTCTTTTATCCGTTCTATCCCGACAATTTGACCGTGCTCTATCTCTCCTACCCCATCACTTGGATCATCACCGCCGTTGCATACGTCCCCTTTATCATTCACGAATTCAAAAAACACAAAAATGATGAAATAACAGAAACAGCGCAGACGCCCTGAGGCATCTGCGCTTTTTTTGTTTGCTGATTCGCTAATAATATAATTAAAGGAAGAAAATTAGTCGAATTCAGGGAAATCGATAACAACCTCGCGACCGAGCTCTGCAGATTTTGCAATACCATCGATGATGGCTTGGTTACGCAAAATTTCGAGAGAAGAAACGGGTGCGGGACGGTTGTACTTGATTGCATCGAGGAAGGTGCGGATCTTGAGGTCGAACAGTTCCCATCTGGTTTGGATAACGGGGATGGTGGTTTGTGTTTGCTCGCCGCATACTTCGTGATACAGAGTCATAGCGCCGCCAACGGTGCCGTTCCAGCACTCGGTGGAAGGAATACGGAGACCGCCCTTGGTACCCAAAATAAGGGTGTCACCTGCGGTGTCCATGTTCATTGCCCAAGAAATACGGAAGTCGAGGATGATGTCGCCCTCGAGACGTACGAATGCTGCTGCGAAGTCGTCAACTTGGAACTTTTCAGCATACTCGGGATGGTGGGTTTTTACATAGTTGGAGTAGTTGGGGTCGGTGCCAAAGAAGTTGGACTTGTAACCCGAAACGGTAAGGGGCTTGGGATTGCCAACTGCGTTGAGAACCATATCCAAGGAGTAGCAACCGATATCACCAAGTGCACCGATGCCTGCGGTTTCATCTTCGATGAAGGTGGTGCCGTAAGGAGTGGGAATACCGCGACGGCGACCGCCACCGGTTTGAATGTAGTAAATCTTACCGAGAACGCCGCTTTGGCAGATCTTCTTGATCATCTTCATGTTGGCATCCATTCTGGGTTGGTGGCCAATGGAGAGAACCTTGCCGCTTGCCTTCTCTGCCTTGATAACCTCAACAGCCTCGTCGAGGGTTACGGTGAAGGGCTTTTCGAGAAGAACGTTGATGCCTGCGTTGAGGCAGTCGATAGCGGGTTGTGCGTGTTGACGGTTGTATGTGCAGATAGAAACTGCATCGAGGTTGAGGCTCTTATCCTCAAGCATCTCTTTGTGAGAAGCGTAGTCGGTCTTAACACCCTCAACGCCAAACTTTTCAAAGAACTTCTTTGCCTTGCCGGGAACAAGGTCAGCACCCGCAAC
>JAZOMJ010000169.1:0-2383 GCA_045653865.1 Eubacteriales bacterium | reverse complement strand
TTGGAGCTGGTGATCGGAGTCGAACCAACAACCTGCTGATTACAAATCAGCTGCTCTGCCATTGAGCCACACCAGCGAATTGTTCATTTGCGAACCGTTTCGCTTTCGCAACGGGAATATTATATCACAGCAAATTGCGTTTGTCAAGCCCTTTTTGAAAAATATTTTGAATTTCTTTTTCTTTCCTTTTTTATACGCTTGACATTCCACTCCCCTTGTGCTATAATACCTTTCGACAAATACATCCTTGGAGGTCTTTATGAATACCAAAACAAAGGAACGCGCACTGTTCGCGCTTGGCGTTGCCATTTGTGCAGGCGTGGCAGGGCTTTCGGTCCTCTTGGAAGAGTTGATTCCCGGCGGGCTCTTGGGCGCATCCATCATTGCCTTGTTTATGGGCACCATCATCAATAGCTTTTTTCATCCTACTTGGATAAAACCTGCTCTGAAATTCGTTTCCAAGAAAATCTTAAAGGTCGCCATCATCCTCTTGGGTGCATCCCTTTCGGTTGGGGTCATTATGGAAGTTGGCAAAATGACCTTCTTTGTTATGATTTTCACCTTTTTGATGTGCTTTGGCGGCGGTTATTTTGTGCGCAAGATCTTTAAAATTAATTGGAAGCTTGGCAACCTAATCTCCGCAGGCACCGGCATTTGCGGCGGTTCTGCCGTTGCGGCAATTGCTCCCGTAATCGATGCCGACGATAAGGATATCGCCTTTGCAATGTCCTCGACCTTCCTTTTTGATATGGTGATGATTGCTCTTTACCCCTTGATGGGTAAGGCTCTCGGCATGACCGACATCGCTTACGGCATTTGGGCAGGTACATCTGTTAACGACACCGCAAGCGTTGTGGCATCGGGCTACGCGTTCTCCGAGATTGCGGGCGACTTTGCCACCATGGTAAAGCTGACACGCACCATTGCCATTATTCCCACCGTTCTCGTCTTCGCCTTTGTTGGCACACGTATGAAGCAAAAGGAGCTGCAAGCCGCTTCTGTTGAGGGTAAGAAAGTGAACATCGTCAAGGTAATTCCTTGGTTCATTTGCGGATTTTTGGCACTCGCCATCATCAATAGCATCGGTTGGATTCCCACAGGCGTTTCCTCGCTGATGAAGAGCACAAGCAAATTTTTGATGGTTTCGGCGCTCGCGGCAATCGGTCTTGGCACCAGCATCACCGACTTTAAAAAGGCAGGACTTGCCCCGATGTTCTACGGTGTTACCATTGATACTCTCGTTACTCTAACCGCTCTTGGCGTGATTTGGCTGATGGGGTTGATGTGATTTTTCCACCCCGTCGCGCACGCGTATATATATAAGGTTGGAAAAAATCAAAAAAGTTTCAAAAAAATACAAAAAAATGTGAAAAAGCCCTTGACAAAGTGGGACGTTTGTGATATAATGTCTCTACCTCTGCCTAAGGGCTTTTTTGTTGTGCGCAATTTTGCGTTCAACTTGGCGATCATAGTGCCACCCTAACGGGATTGATCGTTCCCCGAGCAGAGGGAGGTACACAGACGTTCCTCTGTGGACGTCAAATAAATTTTTATATGGGAGGTGCCGCTAAATGGCTGCTAAAAATGAGGCAAGAATCAGAATTACTTTGGCCTGCACAGAATGCAAGCAAAGAAATTATGATACGAAAAAGAACAAGAAAAATGACCCCGACAGACTGGAGCTCAAGAAATTCTGCAAGTTCTGCCGTAAGCACACGATGCACAAAGAGACCAAGTAATTTGGGTTAAGAAAGGAATCAATGAATATGAAAACTATGTTGACCAGAACACTCGCACTCATTTGCGTCGTTCTGATGATGATTTCCCTCTTTGCGCTTCCTGCATTTGCAGATGAACACGAAGGACATGACCATGCTACAGAAACTGTTACTAACAACAACCTCGTTAAAATTATCCCTTGGATCGTTGTAGGCGGTATTGTTGTGGTTGGTGTTGCAGTTCTCTTGATCAAGTGCCCTGAAAAGATCGCTAAGGGTCTGCGCGTTTACAAGAGCGAGTTCAAAAAAGTTTCTTGGCTCTCTTGGAAAGACACAAAGAAGAACTCTTTGATCGTTCTCGGTATGCTTGCTGCATGCGCGTTGGTAATTTGTCTGTTGGATCTTGGCTTGTATGAGGGCATGATCGCTCTGATTCAAAAGCTGAAGGATCTGTTCTAATTAAAAATCGCAATGAGTGACATCAATGAAATGAATGTCGGTCCGAGATGGTACGTGGCACACACTTATTCCGGATACGAAAACAAAGTAAAAGCTAGTCTTGAAAAAATCATCGAAAACGGTGGCCTCGGTCACTTGATCTTTGATATTAGCATTCCTACCGAAATCATCATCGAAAAAAACGGTGATGTAGAAAAGGAAGTGGA
>JAZOMJ010000168.1:0-17929 GCA_045653865.1 Eubacteriales bacterium | reverse complement strand
GCAGTCGAGTAGACTGAGCATATAGACATACATCTTGTCGAACACCTTCCAAAAATAGTTTTGGCAGTGCATCACAAGATCATCACCCTCAAGCACGTGCAGGTGCAGATCTGTACCTTGCGGCATCATATCGGCGTACTGCAATGCTGTTTTCCTATCCCCCTTGTGCAAATGGGTGAGGCAAAGACCGCGAATGGCGCCCAGTCTGTACTCTGTTTTTTCAGATTGCAAAAGCTGTTCCCCAAGGGAAACGATCTCCTCAAAGTATTTATCGGCATCGTCGTTTTGCAAAGCGCGCATTAAATGATGACGCACAGTTTCGTCGTTGGGGTATTTCTTTTGCATAGCACGAGAGAGTAGCACTCTTTCTTCCGTTTTTCCTTGGCTGTGAAGCTTGGCATATTTCGCCTTAAATTCTTCAATTTCCGCCTGCTTTTTGCTTTTTGCAAGATCAATTTCCAAAAGAACGTCGGCACTCACCTCAAAAATGTTAGCCAAAACGGGCAGGTGAGAGATGTCGGGCGCGGTTTTGTCGCACTCCCATTGAGAGATGGCGTTGGTAGAAAGCCCCAACAGTTCGGCAAGTTGTTCTTGCGTAATGCCCTTGTCGCGGCGAAGTTTTTTAATGGTAGTTCCAATAGACATAACATATCCTCCTTATGTAGTGATGCAAAAGCGCTTTTGTACTCTCATTATACACGTGGGGAGAAAACTTTTACACCAAGCATTTTAGAATTCCTATTCAATTATTTCTTTATTTTTTATAGTATCAGTTTATCACAAGTATATAGAAAAGTCAATCACTTTTTGATGGAAAATAAATAGTGCTTGAACTTTGAGCCCTCCTCCGGGAGGAGGGAAAACACCGCGGAGCGGTGTAGGGAGGAGCACGCGTGTACGAAAGAAAATAGCTCGTCTTCTTGCGAGAGCAGTACGTTAGTTGCGCAGTCTCCTTCCGTCATTTTCTTGCGAAAATGCCACCTCCCTCTCGGAGGGAGGCAAAATTAAAATCCAAGCGAAAGGAGCCCCCAAATGTCCTACGCATTACAATTTCTTGTTGTTTTCATCATGTCGCTATTGGGCTGCACCAAGGTGACCTTGCAGGGGCGCGCGAGCCGAAAGTTTTTCAAGAATGGGGCAGATAGCGTGCTTTTTCACACAATGCTGTTCCTCTTTGTTGCCCTCACACTCGTTGTCATTTTCCCAACGGCAGGGCTTACGTGGGGAGGTTTTTGGCTCTCGGTTTTGTGCGCGCTGTTCACATTTTGCTATCAAGTGTTCTACGCGCAAGCACTCAAAGAGGGGCCCGTGTCGCTCACCGTTCTTATTTGCAGCTTTAGCACCTTTTTGGTGGTTATTTATAGCACAATCGCCTTTGGCGAGACCTTGTATCTCTCCCACATCGGGGGAATGCTCCTTTTAATTATCTCTATGATCCTCAACGCAAAGCAAGAGGAAAAAGAAAAGGGAAGACGTTGGCTGTTTTTCACGCTTGCCGCAATGGTGAGCACCGCAGTGGGAACGAGCATCATCAAGCTTTTTGGCAAAACCGAAGCGGCAGAGGTCGCGGGCTCCGACATCACCTTTTTGGCACTTTCTTACGTGGCGGCGGCGGTGTTCGCCCTCGGATATTATGCCTTGAACCGTTGGGCAGTCAAAAAAGAGAAGCACACATTTGCATTTTCGTGGAAGATTCTTGCATACGCTCTCGCAATTGGAGTGGTGCTTGGCGTGTTCCAAAAGTTTTACGCACTCGGCATGCAAAAGCTTGATGCCGCCTTTATGATGCCCACGTGGTATGGGCTCCAAACCCTTGGTATGACCACAATTGGCATTCTCGCCTTTGGCGATAAGCTCAACACCCGACAAAAATGGGGAATCGCTTGCGGACTTGCCTGCATCATCGCAATGAATTTGCGTATTTTGCCGCTCTTTTAATTCAATCTTGACAAAACGTCAATCGCGTGCTATAATAATTTCATAGTTGAATCCATTTTCCAAGAAAAGGAGCAAAGATTATGAAAAAAGTGACTGTAAAATTCAACCTTAGCAGCATTATTTGGGGCATTATATTGGTGGCGGTAGGCGTTATTTACGCGCTCAACTCGCTTGGAGTTACCGATATCAATATCTTTTTTAAGGGATGGTGGACACTCTTTATCATCGTTCCGTGCACCGTCAGTCTTTTCACCGACCGTTACCTTGAAAACGTAGCGGGCAACCTTTGTGGCATCGCCATTGGCGTGTTCCTACTTTTGTGCGCACGCGGCATTCTGCAATATTCGATGATTTGGAAGCTTCTTCTCCCCGCATTCATCGTAATTGTGGGCTTAAAAATGCTCTTTGGCGGTATTTTCGCCCGCAAATACATCGAACGTGATGACCATTTCGACGATGACGACGGAGACGACGACGACGACGATGGGGAAGCAGAACCGATCAACACCACCAAAAGAGAGCGTCATATTCATCGCACAAGCGCCATTTTCTCGGCACGTAATGTAAACTTTGACGGCAGTGTGTTCGATGCCGCCGCAATCAACGTTATTTTTGGCGGCGTGCAACTCGACTTGCGCAAAGCCATCATCGAGGAGGATTGCAAAATTCATTCCAACTGCATTTTTGGCGGTGTTACCATTCTCGTGCCCGAAAACGTCAATGTCAAAATCAACGAT
This sequence comes from Eubacteriales bacterium, assembly GCA_045653865.1. Taxonomy (GTDB): domain Bacteria; phylum Bacillota; class Clostridia; order Oscillospirales; family CAG-272; genus UMGS1865. The sequence goes on along the minus strand of JAZOMJ010000168.1, from coordinate 15,254 downwards.
AGCAGCATTTTCGGCGGCTCGGTCAACAAAACACGCCATCACGATGGCGCACCCACAATCTACATCCATAACAACACCATCTTCGGTGGCATTACGGTAAAAGAATAAGAACATCGGGCGGATTTTTTCACAAATCCGCCCACTTTTTTATCTTTTTTCAAAAAATTCAACAAATCTCTCCCATCTTGTGCTATAATGATAATGAAGTATTATTTTTTGTAGATGTGAGGCAAGCGTATGAACATTTTACAACACCTCAAAAACAATATCCTCTATCTCGATGGCGGTATGGGAACGCTCCTGCAAGCACGCGGACTTGCGGCAGGGGAGATGCCCGAGCGTTGGAATCTTTCCAACCCCGATGCCATCACAGAGATTCACAAAGCCTACTTTGATGCAGGCTCCAACGTTGTCAACACCAACACCTTTGGCGCAAACTGCCTCAAATTCGAGGCGGACGAGCTCGACGAAATCATCGGTGCGGCAATTGCCAACGCACGCACTGCCGCATCTCAAAGCAGCGGCAAGCAACCCAAATGGGTCGCTCTTGATATCGGCCCCACGGGCAGAATGCTCGCGCCTTATGGCGACCTCGATTTTGAAGATGCCGTTTCTGTTTTTGCAAAGACTGTTCGTTTGGGCGTCAAGCACGGAGCCGACCTTATCCTTATTGAAACCATGAGCGATAGCTACGAAACCCGTGCCGCGCTCCTGGCGGCAAAAGAGAATAGCAACCTGCCGGTGTTTGTTTCCAACGCCTTTGGCGAGGATGGCAAACTCATGACGGGTGCAAATCCTCTTGCAATGATTGCCATGCTAGAGGGCATGGGAGCCGATGCCATCGGCATCAACTGCTCCTTGGGTCCTCGCAAACTGATGGGGGTTATCGAAGAATATCTTCGGTATGCATCTATTCCGGTTCTCTTCAAGCCCAATGCAGGTCTGCCTGCCGTTCGAGAGGGAAGAACCGTTTACGATCTCTCCCCCGAAGAATTTGCCGCCGATATGGCAGAAGCGGTTCGCCTTGGCGTGCACGCCGTTGGCGGATGTTGCGGCACAACTCCCGAATACATCGCGGCTTTGGTAAAAGCAACCGAGAGCATCGCGCCTCAACCCATTAAAAACAAGAATATCACCTGCGTGTCATCCTATACGCACGCAGTTGTTTTCGATAAAGAACCCATCCTCATTGGTGAGAGAATCAACCCCACAGGCAAAAAGAAATTCAAAGAAGCTCTCATTGCCAACGATATGGACTACATTTTGCGCGAGGGCATTGCACAAGCCGAGGCAGGCGTGCACATTCTCGACGTCAACGTAGGACTGCCCGAAATCGATGAAGTAGCAATGCTCACCGATGCCGTAACACGTTTGCAAGAGGTCACAAACCTGCCCCTGCAAATCGATACCTCCAACCCCGCGGCTATGGAATCCGCTTTGCGTCGCTACAACGGCAAAGCGATGATCAACTCTGTCAATGGCAAGCGTGAAAGTATGGAAAAAGTCTTTCCGCTCGTTAAAAAATACGGTGGACTTGTGGTCGCCCTCACACTCGACGAGAGCGGCATTCCCACCCGTGCCGAGGATCGCGTAAAAATTGCCGAACGCATCCTCTCGGTTGCCGCAGAGTACGGCATTGATAAAAAAGACATCATTTTCGATCCATTGGCGCTCACCGTCAGCGCCGACCAAACCGCCGCCAAAGAGACTCTTGGTGCGGTATCTATCATAAAAAATGAACTTGGTTGCCACACATCCTTGGGGGTTTCCAACGTTTCCTTTGGATTGCCGAATCGCGATATTGTCAATAGCACGTTCTTTGCAATGGCGCTCTCGGTAGGGCTTTCTGCGGCAATTATGAACCCTTATTCTACAGAAATGATGAAAACCTATCACGCGTTTTGTGCGCTTGACGGGCAGGATGAAAATTGCGCATCCTACATTACATTCGCGCAATCGTTGCCCCAAACCGCTACTGTTTCGGCTCCTGCGCCTACAGTCGCATCTGCTTCCGGGGTTGAGGGCAGTGAATTGCAACAAGCGGTTATCAAAGGGCTGCGAGATAGAGCCGCCGCTCTGACACGCGAAGAACTGAAAATACGCGCTCCTTTGGATGTTGTGCAAGCCGATATCATTCCCGCACTCGACGTTGTAGGCGACGGATTTGAAAAGAAAACCGTTTACTTGCCCCAACTTTTAATGGCGGCAGAAGCGGCAAAAGCGGCATTCGAAGAGGTCAAAGCCAATCTGCCGGCAGGCGCTAACAACGGTGTAAATATTGTTTTGGCAACCGTCAAGGGCGACATTCACGATATTGGCAAAAACATTGTCAAGCTCCTGCTTGAAAACTACGGCTTTGCCGTTACCGACCTTGGCAGAGACGTCTCTCCAGAAGCGGTTGTAGAAGAGGTTGTGCGCCAACACGCACCTATTGCAGGTTTGAGTGCGCTCATGACCACGACGGTTCCTGCAATGGAGGAGACCATTCGTCAGCTTCGCAAGAGTGCACCGTGGTGCAAAATTGTGGTTGGTGGAGCGGTACTCACCGAGGAATACGCCGCCACCATTGGTGCCGACAAATACGCCAAGGATGCCATGGAAACCGTTCGCTATGCCGAAACGTTCCTAAAGTAAAACAATGAAACGTTTATTTTGTGTATTACTCGCACTCGTCTGCATCCTTTCCTCACTTTCGGCTTGTGAACCCGAAATGATGAGTGACCAAGCCCTCTGTCGTATCTATTTTCTCGATGTTGGGCAAGGGGACTGCACGCTCATTCGTACACGAGAGGGGGATATTCTCATCGATGCAGGTCCCGAATCGGCACAAGACGCACTTTGCTTGCGCCTCAAACAACTCGGTGTAAAAGAAATCGCCTTGGCTGTTTTTACGCATCCCGATGAAGACCACATTGGCGGTGCCGACGGTGTGTTATCTCAAATCCCCGTCAAAGAGATTTGGTTGCCATTGCAAGAAATGGGGAACCCCTCGGCAGCACGTATGGAGAAAGCTATCCAAGAAAACGGGGCTCTTCGTAAAAACATCAAAGCAGGGGAGCGCATTGCGTTTGGTGATGTGGTCGTTATGTCGCTCGCTCCCTTTGGCGATGCCACCGCAGACCCCAATGATAACAGTATTGTACTACGCGTTACTTGTGGGGGTGTCGGTATGCTCTTTATGGGTGATGCCAGTACCAAAGTGGAACAAAAACTTATGCAAGGTTACACATCAAGCATTATTTCGGCAGATCTTTATAAAGTGGGGCATCATGGCTCATCCACCTCCAATACCGAAGCGTTTTTGGAGGTTGTCAAGCCCAAGTATGCCGTTATTTGTTCATCCATTGATAATTCCTACGGGCACCCACACGGTGTTGTGGTAGAGCGGTTGCAAAATATTGGCGCTACCGTTCTTATGACGGCAACCGATGGCGAGGTTGTGCTTGAATGTAACAAAACTGCCATTTGGCAGATAGAAGATTAAGGAGAAAACGTATGAAAGTTTTGATAACCGGTGGCTCTCGCGGCATTGGCGAGGCGTGCGTGCGCGCTTTCTCACAGCGTGGTGATAGCGTAGCCTTTTTGTATCGCTCCAACCACGAGCGTGCAAAAGTACTTGCCGAAGAGACCGGAGCCATTGCCATTTGTGCCGATGTTTCGAATGCAACACTTGCAACAAATGCAACAAAAGAGGCAATCGAGCGCCTTGGAGGCATTGATGTGCTTGTCAACAATGCAGGCATTTCGCAAATCAAGCTCTTTACCGATATCACCAATGAGGATTGGCGCCAAATGATTGATACCAACCTCGGTGGCGCATTTTATGTCTCCCGCGAGGTGGCAAAGGTGATGATTGCACAACACGCGGGGAGAATTATCAATATCGGTTCTATGTGGGGCAAAACGGGAGCTTCATGCGAGGTGCACTATTCAGCATCCAAAGCGGGGCTTCGCGGTCTTACAATGGCGCTCGCCAAGGAGCTGGGGCCCTCCGGCATCACCGTCAATTGCATCGAACCCGGTGTTATCAATACCGAAATGAACGCCACACTCGATGACCAAACCCGTCGCGAGCTTTGCGATAGTACACCCCTCTGCCGCATTGGTAGAGCCGATGAGGTTGCAGAGGCAGTTTGCTTTTTGGCATCTGAGGGAGCTTCCTTTATCACAGGGCAAATTATTGGTGTAGACGGCGGATTTGCTATTTGATAGACAAGAGGAAACACTATGAAACGATTTTTTAAAACGTTGTTGTTCATTCTTTTGGTTTGTGCCATAGTTATAGGTGGCTTTTTGGTTTGGGAATACCAAGGCGGATGGCTTTTTCGCATTTTTAGACAATATGAGCTACACGAGTCATTGGCACTCAATCCCATAGGAACAATCGAGAGCACGCAAACCAAAACGTTTGCCGAGTGGTTGCAGGATGAACGCGTAACAAAAGACAATACTCTAATTCTTGTCAATCTTGATTATCCGCTTCCCGAGGGCTATGAAGCAGTTCTCGAAGAATACAACGGTGCCAAAATGCACCCCCTTATGGTGCAGAATTATATCGCTATGCGCGATACCGTACAACAAAAGACAGGTGTTCGCATCTACGTATCCAGCGATTTTCGCACGGCGGAAAAGCAAGCAGAACTTCTTGAGTATTACGGCCCCGATCGAGCAGCACCGGTGGGATGCAGTGAGCACGAAGCAGGATTGTCGCTTGACGTTTACGCGCCCAAGCACGCAAGCTATTCGTTTTTGAATTCTCCCGCAGGTAGAATGGTTAATCGTATTTGCCACGAATACGGCTTTATTATTCGCTACGAAATAGATAAAACCGAGGTCACCGGCTTTGACTATGAGCCGTGGCACCTGCGCTATGTTGGCGCACCGCACGCAGAACTCATTGCCAATAGCGGACTTGCCTACGAGGAATACATCGAAGCCCTCACCCCCGAAACTTGGTATGCGTATGAAAATTACCTCATTCTTCGTACCTCTAATATCGAAGAATTAACGCTCCCCACATCCTTTACATCCTGCCACATTTCTCCCGACAATACCGGTTATTACATCGTAACAGTAGAACTATAATAGTCACCGTAAACAACTTTCTTAGCCGGCGGGGTCTTGGTGGTGCCCACCGGCTAGCGACAGCAAAAGCGAGGTTTATCCTCGCGCCGACTGTCTGTTCGTGTACTAACATTTTGTTTTTCATCCCTTTGTCAGAAAGTTTTTGAGGGGGTATGGGGGAACTTTTCCCAAAAAGTTCCCCCATATATAATTATAAGTAAAAAACTTTTCAAAAAACTATTGACAAACGCATAGAAAATATGCTATAATAATATGCCGCATGAAAAAGGCTCTTTTAAGTGCGCCCAAAAACGCCGCCTTTATATCAGCGAGTCTATCAAGAAAGAGAGGTGCTTTTCGTGTTTGCTATTATCGAAACCGGCGGAAAGCAGTACAAAGTAATCGAGCAGGACATTATTTTTGTTGAAAAGCTCGACGTTAACGAAGGAGACGAAATCGTCTTCGACAGCGTTAAGGCATTGTCTACTGACAACGGCTTCAAGGTTGGTGCTCCCAACGTAGTTGGCGCTAAGGTTGTTGCTAAGGTTCTCAAGAACGGCAAGAACAAGAAGATCTACGTTATGAAGTACAAGTCCAAGAAGAACGAAAAGAAGAAGATCGGTCACCGTCAACCCTTTACCAAGGTTCAGATTCTGACCATCGAGGGCTAATTGCTCAGTCAGTACGATGACAAAAATCGTGTTTTTCAGAAGCGGTGGAGTGTTCTACGGCTTCCAAGAGCAGGGTCACGCAGGCTATGCCGAGGCAGGCTACGACATTTTGTGTGCAGCCATCTCGTCTATGACAATGCTCATCATCAACACCATCGAGGTTGCGTACGCATCACCCGTTGATTATGATATCGACGAGGGTGAGACAAAAATTACGGTGAGAGCCAAAGCGGCGCTTCCCGAGTTTGAGTCGGATGATTACAAGCGTTATGCAGTTTCGGGCATTATGATGGGATTTTATTGTCAACTGTCCGATATGCTTGAGGAATACGGCGATTATCTTGACGTTTGCGTCATAGATAAAGATTACGAAGAATAATTCACCAAACCCCTGTGATTCCAAAATAGGGAATCCAAAAAATTTAGGAGGATAAGAATGATGTTAAAGCTCAGTTTACAGTTCTTTGCTCATAAGAAAGGTGTCGGTTCTACAAAGAACGGTCGTGATAGCGAGTCTAAGCGCCTTGGCGTTAAGAAGGCTGACGGTCAATCTGTTGTAGCCGGCAACATCATCGTAAGACAAAGAGGTTCCGCAATCTGCGCAGGCGAAAACGTTGGCGTTGGTAAGGACTACACTCTGTTTGCTCTCATCGATGGTAAGGTTAAGTTCGAGCACAAGACTAAGGATCAGAAGAAGGTTAGGGTATACGCTGACTAATCCATTCTGATAGGAATATACGGCACAGACCAAATGGTCTGTGCCGTATATTTTTTGGCTACTTAATTCGCGCAGGACAAAAGCCACACTTAAAAACCAATTCGAGTTCTAACTGAAGTTGAAACAAACAAATAAAAGGTTGAAACCCGTCGAAAAGATCGACGGGTTTCTCCATTTTTTATGTGTGGCTTTTGTTCTGCGCGAATTGAGTAGCCAATATTTTTATTCTGTATGAATTTGAATAATTTATGAAAGTTTCCGTTTCCCAAATTTCTTCAAAAGCAAAGTCAATCCAACGATCATAACAACAGGGAACAAGGTTGCAAAAAGCAAACCTGTTTTGAGGTTGCCGCCAACGGCATCCGCAATTTTGCCAACCATCGAGGGACCGGCTGCTGCACCAAGGTCGCCTGCCAACGCCAAAAAGGCAAACATTGCCGTGCCGCCCGTGGGGCATTTTTGCGAGGAAATGCAAAGCGTTCCCGGCCACATAATGCCAACCGCAAGCGCAAAGCGCGCATCCAATTAAACCAATAATCGGAATGGGGGAAAGAGCCGCTGTCAGGTAGCAGACCACGCACAACGAGCCGCAATAGAGCATCACCTTGGTCAAATTCAGCTTTTCGCTAAACTTTCCGTAAAATACACGTGCAATTCCCATAAAAATGGCAAACAGACAAGGTCCTGCCAAGTCGCCCACGGTCTTGGAGATACCGAGTGCAGACTCGGTAAAGGCCGATGCCCATTGCGTCATCGTCGCCTCGGAGGCACCTGCGCAGATCATCAAAAGGATCATCAGCAAAAACAAAGGTGTTCGCAACAGTTGGGAAGTGCGCATACCTTCGCCGTCCTCGACCAATCGCTCAATGGGGCAGGAGATAAAGTTTATAGTATTCAAGAGAGGTACAAGCGCCCAGATCATTGCAAGGAACTTCCAATTTTCAATACCGAATATTGCAAAAAAGACCGTCGAACCCAAAATAACGCCAACCGATCCCCAACAAAAGAAGGAGTGCAAAAGACTCATCACACCCGCCTTATTCTCAAACGGGCACGCTTCCACAATGGGGCTGAGCAAAACCTCAACAAGTCCACTGCCAATGGCATACAGGACTACCGAAATGATAATACCAACAAAAGCATTGGGGAGGAGTTCTGGTAGGAATGCCATCAAAATAAGTCCTGCGGCAGAAACCAACTGCGAAACAACGACGCAGGGGCGGTAACCAACTTTGTCGGCAAACTTCACCGCTACCAAATCCACGAGTAATTGCGTCATATAGAACACCAACGGTATCAGCGCAATCATTTCAAGAGAGATTTGATAGCTGCTCTTAAACGTTAAAAACAAGAGCGGAGCAAAATTTGAAGTGATCGCCTGCGTAATAAAGCCAAGATAGCAGGCAATCAGCGTTTTTTTGTAGTTTTTCGTCTTTGTCATACTGTCTCCTTTTGAAGATCATACCAAAAATGTCTTTGTCCTTACAAAACCCTATTATATCACAAAATCATCCATTTGTAAATACATTTTTTTGTCGCACCGCAAGGTGCGACATTTTTTTTATTTCTTTTATGATACAATAAGAAAAAAACGCAAAAGAGGAGTGAGAAAATGTTCAAAAAAGGTGGACAAGTCTCGTATGAAGAAAAAGAAGATGCCCTCGTGGTGCATATCGGTGGGGAAATCGACCACCATAGTGCCGTAGAGGTGCGCACCGAGGTGGATGCACGCATCATTGCCGCGTCTCCCGAAAAGGTGCTCTTGGAGCTATCAGCCGTCGATTTTATGGATAGTTCAGGGCTCGGGCTCATTATGGGGAGGTTTGCGCTCATCAAAAAGTATGGCGGAACGCTGGCGCTCCTTGATCCAAGCCCCGCTGTGATGAAAATGATCAAGCTTGCAGGTATGGATCGTATGGTATCCATCCTTAAAACCAAAGTGAAAGGAATATAAAACAATGAAGAATAACAGAGTCGATTTCAGCGCGGCGGTAGAGAATGAAATGAAGTTGATTTTGCCCTCGCTTTCTGTCAACGAGGGCATGGCGCGCGCGGCGGTAGCGGCATTTTGCGCGCAACTCAATCCCACGGCAGTCGAGCTTGCCGACATCAAATGTGCCGTTTCCGAGGCGGTTACCAACTGCATCGTGCACGCCTACCGCGAGGAGGTAGGACAGATCGTAATCGAGGTCAAGCTCTGCGAGGGACGCTTGATTCGCATCGATATTCGCGATAGAGGATGCGGCATTGAAAATATTAAACAAGCGCGCGAGCCCCTCTTTACCACAGATGCCGCAGGGGAGCGGAGCGGAATGGGCTTTACGGTAATGGAAAGCTTCTCAGACGAACTCCGTGTCACCAGCCGAAAAGGGAAAGGAACCACCGTCACACTTCTCAAACGGTTACATAAATGAGGATGAAAAAACATCCCGTGATTTATTTTGCGGCGAGGTAAACAAATGGAAACAAGCACACTCTACGAGCGCAATCAAGAGCTTTTGCGCCGCGCAAGAGATGGAGATAGCGATGCCGAAGCGGCTCTGGTCGAGGAAAACCTCGGACTTGTTCGCAAAGTCGCACGCCGCTTTCTCGATAGAGGAACCGAATATGAAGATCTCGTGCAAATCGGTACCATCGGCATGGTCAAAGCCATTCGTTCCTTTTCCGAGGAGCGCGGAACCGTCTTTTCCACCTATGCTGTGCCCTTGATTATTGGTGAAATTCGCAGACACTTGCGCGATGAGGGGCCCATCAAGGTCAGCCGCATTTATAAGCGGCAGGGGATGATACTGATGTGTGAAAAGAACCGTATTGCCACCGAGGAGGGCAGAGAAGCAGGCATTGCCGAGCTTGCCGCGCGGTGTGGTGTCAGCGTAGAGGAAGCGGCAGTATCGCTGGATGCGATGTCACCCGTCACCTCACTTTCGGATTTTGTCTACGGTGAGGATACTGTCACTTATGAAAACGTCATTCCCGATGAGGAAAGCGAGAGAGAAAGCGAACGTATCTGCGATAAAATAGCTCTCTCGCAATGCATCCGTCAGTTGCCCGAGTTGTGGCAAAAGATTGTGTTGATGCGATATTTTCGGAATATGACCCAACAACAAACGGCAAATGCCTTGGGACTTACGCAGGTCAAGATCTCGCGAGAGGAAAAGAAATTGCTTGCCGCCTTGCGAAAGGAACTTTCTTGATTTTCTTGACAAACCGCTCATTGTTTGCTATAATGAAAATGAGCGGTTTTGTGTCGCATTCTCAAAAAGGAGTCCCATGGTATTGAAAAAAGCAATCCAATTTGTGGTTAAAATCGGCAAATCCATTCTTTCACGCTTGCGCAAATTCGCGTGGCGCAAATGCATTCCGTGGTGCGCGTTATTTCTTGGTATTTGCATTTTCGCAGGAGCATCTTTTCTTGCTATCAGCGCGTCGGTCAAGCATAAAATGCAGCATAGCATCACAACTGCCGAAGTCTTAACTGCTGCAGACGAACATTTTGATGTCATTCTTGTTTTGGGGTGCGCTGTGAGACGCGACGGCACACCGAGCCATATGCTGGAAGATCGCATCAAAACAAGTGTATCTTTATACCAATGCGGCATTGGCGATATGCTTTTGATGAGCGGTGACCGCCACGACGGTTATGACGAGGTGGGAACAATGGAACGCGAAGCAAAAAAGCTAGGTGTTCCTGCCGAAAAGATAGAACTCGACCCAAACGGCTTTTCCACCTATGAGAGCATTGCTAATCTCTTAGGTGAATACAAAGGCAAGCGCGTGCTCATCGTTACGCAAAAATATCACTTGTATCGTGCGCTTTACATTGCCGAAAAGCTTGGCATCGAAGCCGTTGGTGTGGATGCTGATTTGCGCAGTTACACCAAGCAACTCAAATACGATTTGCGCGAAATTCTCGCACGTGTCAAAGATGTTGTTTGGGTACAATACAATTTGAAATAAAATAAGCAGGGCAGGTCTGTTTTCATCCAAATTTTACTTTTTTGTGAATTTGCAACCAAATCACACCATTTTGGAATGAAATGTGGTATAATATAATGCGTAGACAACAAAAAGGAGTTTGGAACCATGCCCAACAGTTTTCAAAAGGACGAATACGTATTTTACGAATCCGGTGGAATTTGCAAAATTCTCGACATTCAGTTTGCACCCCTTGAGGGAATGCCTGCAGATAGAGAATATTACATTATGCGCTCCATTCACGATAAAAGCGGAATGATTTACGTTCCCAAGGATAATGAAAACATCTTCATTCGCCCACTTTTGAATGCGGAAGGTGCCGAAGTCCTTTTGGCAAGCCTTTCTCAAATTTTGCCCATTATCGAGGAAAACGGCAAACTCTTGCGCACCAAGTATCTTGAGGCAATGCAAAAGCACGAGCCCTCTGAGTGGGTGCGCATTATCAAAACGGCATACAATCGTAAAAACGAATTTCCCGATAAAATCCAACGCCTCTCCGAGGGAGAAAGAGATTTGGTTGCACGTGCCAAGTGCTTCCTTTACACGGAGCTTTCTTTGGCGCTTGGTATTCCAGAAAAAGAGATGGCAGAACGTATGGAGTCCGCATTGTTGAAATCCTTATAAAGGGAATAGACAAAAAATCAGCAAATAGTAAAGCCCACCGAATTCGGTGGGCTTTTGCATTTTTATTTTACTACTTCTGCGGTATCGACTCTGCAATTATCGCCAAAGTATTCTTTGAGTACGTGGTAAAGCGTGCCATCCTCATAAATCTTGTAGGAACCCTCTTGACCATCGTATTTTGTTTGCTCGTTTGACCAAACATCCATAATCTCTTCAAAGGAAGCGGTGCGAATGTCTAACTTCAGTTTGTAATCCTCAACAGGAGTGTCAGCATCGTTCTCAAGGAACATCTTGTTTACAACAAGACCCCAAGAGTTATCCCACCATCCTACAGAGACGATTTTATAGCTCCAAATGGTCCAACCCCAACCAAGCTCGTCATATTGATGGAGATATTTATCCCAAGATGCCTTGTCGCCAAAGAAGTTAAATTCGCCGATGAACTTGGGAACGTCATAATCAGAAAACATATAAAGGGTGTTCATCAAAGTGTAGAACAGTTCGTTAGAAATGCCTTTATCGTGGTTCCAATTGTAAAAGTGGTATTGGTAGAGTACGTTCTCCCAACCGTATGTTTCGGGATCGGGGAGGGAAATGGGATACCAAACGCCCTCAATAGAGATTACGTGGTGTTCATCTACCTCGCGGATAGCGTCATAGAGCCTATCCATTACATCCCATTGCAATTTTCCGGATCCCAAATCGGTGCGCTTGGTGGGCTCATTGACAAGGTCATATGCCAAAATGGTAGAAGCGAGATCAGGGCGTTCATTTACGTAATATGTAGCAATGTTCTTCCAAAGCGTGCACATCGAGGTGATATAGGTTTCATTTTCCCAAAAATCCATATCACGGGTGCCGCAGTGCTCAAAGCCGGATTGACCGCCCACCACGCCATGCATATCAACAATAACCTTCAGGTTGTATTTTTTTGCGAGTTCAAGGAAGTAGTCAAGCTTTTCAAAGGCATCTTCGCGCATAACAAGTGCATCATCAGAACCTTCCATAAAGTTGCGATAATACATGGGCAAACGAATGGTGTTCAAACCCGTATCGCTAATCAACTTAAAATCTGCCTCGGTGCAATAGGAATAAAAGAAGGTTTCGAGCAACTCTTCCAATTGTTCTTCCGTAAAATCACCTTTTGCCACGCGATCAGCCAAAATGGCGTCAAATTCTTGCTGATAGATCTCTTCATATGCCTCAACAACGCCTTGCTCGTTTACGCTTTGAAAACTACCGTCCTCATTGTAAAGAGCACCAATGGAGTTTACGGTCATCCAACCTTCGGCAATAAAAAGATTGCCAAAGTTAATGCCTTTGATGTCAAAACGGTTGCCGCTTGCATCATAAAGACCGCGACCAACTGCCACAACTGTACCCAATTCGTTCGGGGTAATTTCCACCTGCGCAGGAGTGTCATCTGCACTTTGGTTTGCTACGTAAAGATTGCCTGCCAAGGCAAATCCACCTACGATCAACAACAAACCGAATAGGGAAATGCCAATGATGAGCAATACTTTTTGCCATGTTTTTTTCATAATAACCTCACGATAATATTTATTTTGGAAATGTATTCCACATTTCCATCTAATTATATCATATTCTTTGCATTTCGTCAACACAGTACTGTTATACAAAATGAGAAATCCTCCAAAATATGGAGGATTTCTCATTTTATCTTATTTCAAAAACTTTTTAATCACTTTGTTAGATGCAACTACCAAAAGGGCAGCAGCGGCAGTAGCTACTGCAAAGGATTTTGCAGAGTAGCTCTTTTCGTCAACCATTTCAAAAGCATCAATGGGTTGCTCTTCGTTGCAGTTACGATAAATTTCTACGCGAGTAATGCGTGTTTGCTTGATATAGGGGTTGAAGTTGGTTTCTTTCAAATCGTTAACAATACGATCGATTGTGCCACAACAAGCAGCCTTTACTTCTTGACATTTGCGAGAAAGCTTTTCGGTTGCGCTTTCTGCTTTTGCGGTTGTGTTATCTTGCACTTCTTCTGCGGCTGTATTTTCAACGGTTTCATCTGCAATTTCGCCAACTACTTCCTGATTGGGTTCTGCAGGTGCGCCACCTTCATCTTCAACAACTACGTCAATTGCATCAGTCGGAGCTTCTTCAATAATAATTTCTTCACCTTCAGCTACAACAGCTTCTTCGATGGTGTTCATGATTTCTTGTTCCATATTTGGTTCCTCCGTCGTATTATTGATAGGGTATGCAAAAGGTCAGGTAGTTATGCAGCGGGAGCGGTCATTTTTACCGTAACGATAAATCCGCTGCGATTATCGCCCGAAACGGTATATTCGTAATTGTCGGGAACGTCAAATGTTGTCACATCCTGACCGGAAGCCGCAACGAAGTAAACCTCATAGGTGTTTCCATCGGCGGCGGCAATGGAGAGACGCTTTGTGGAAGAATTGTAATTGTTTTTCAACAAATCCAGATATTCTTCCATACACAAATTATTTTGATACATATAAATTGCGTGAGCTACGCCAACGTAACGCAAACAATAGGTGTATCCGGAAACTCCGGTAATGCTTTCTTTACCATCGGGATAACGAACAACAAAACCGTATTTATGAGCGTTTTGGTAGATCCAATGATCTGCTTCAAGATGATCGCCGTTGTCATAACGAATCGAGAAGCAAAGACCCGTGTGGTGATCGGAATATCCGGGCGCGATGTCTTTGCCTTCTTGTGCTTGCAAAGTTCTGTAAGCATCTGTGATTTTGATAATATCACCGGTAATCTCGTTGTTTTTCAGCATCATTGCATTCAAGGCATCAATTGCGCCCGATTGCAATTTGTATTGCTGTTCAACTAGATTATAGCAGAATTTTCCGTTAGAGGTTTTTGCTCTGTAATCGTAAATGCGAACCAAGGACTTAATAGCCTTATCGGGGTCATACTTGTTATCTTGGTTTACCAAAATCAACTCGCCTGCGCTGATGTCATCAGCCGATTTTGTTGTTTGTACAAATGTCAGTGTACCAACGGGTTGTGGGGGAGTGTTATCGTTATTGGGTTGGTTAGAACTTGCATCGATGATGGCACCCACGATTGCAAAACCGCCAAGCACCAACAACGATACAAGAATGAGTGCTATCGTAGAAAACATAGCGAGCAACACAACGCGTTGAATTTTGCGACGTTTTGCGCGCGCTTTCGTTTGACTACGACGAATGGTGTTAAAGCTACGAGGCTGTGTCGCTTTGTTTCCCATGTCGTGTTGCTCCTTTCATGAGAATATGGCGAATTAGCCTTCAAGAGCGTCCTTGATAGAGAAGTCCATACGGCCCTTCTTGTCAAGTCCGATATATTTTACCTTAACAACATCGCCAAGCTTGAGTACGTCCTCAACCTTTTCGATGCGGCGGGGTGCGATCTTGGAAATGTGAACCATGCCTTCCTTACCGGGAGCATACTCAACAAAGCATCCAAATTCCTTAATGCCGGTAACGGTACCGGTGTAAATGGCGCCAACAACGGGCTCAAATACGATAGCATCGATATAAGCCTTTGCAGCTTCGGCTTGCTCTGCGTTGATAGCAGCAATGCGAATGGTGCCGTCATCTTCGATGTCGATCTTCGCGCCGGTGTCAGCAACGATCTTTTGAATAACAGAACCGCCCTTGCCGATAACTTCGCGAATCTTATCGGGGTCAATCTTCATAGTGGTCATCTTGGGAGCATAGCGAGAAACTTCTGCGCGAGGAGCCTCGATAGCCTTCAGGATAACTTCATCAATGATATAATCACGACCTGCGTGGGTCATTTCAAATGCCTTCTTAATGATTTCGGGGGTCAAACCGTCAATCTTGAGGTCCATTTGAATGGAGGTGATACCCTTGTGAGTACCTGCAACTTTAAAGTCCATATCGCCATAGAAGTCCTCAAGTCCTTGAATGTCGATCATGGTATCCCAAGAGCCGTCCTCAGCGGTGATGAGACCGCAAGAGATACCTGCAACGGGCGCTTTGATCGGAACACCAGCATCCATCAGTGCCAAAGTAGAGCCGCAAACGGAACCTTGAGAGGTAGAACCGTTGGAGGATACAACGTCGGATACCAAACGGATAGGGTAGGGGAATTCTTCCTCGGAGGGAAGAACGGGAACGAGAGATCTTTCAGCGAGTGCACCGTGACCGATTTCGCGGCGTCCGGGGCTTCTTACAGGCTTTGCTTCA
>JAZOMJ010000167.1:0-8710 GCA_045653865.1 Eubacteriales bacterium | reverse complement strand
TGGCGACCAACCCAACATCGCTTACTGCTATCCCGACCACGTAGCTCTTTACAACATCGCTAAGGCTGTTCAAACCTTGGATAGCTACATCGAATCCATCGACTTCATCACCCGTGCCGACGGCACCACCGAAACCATTGGTTTGTCAGAGGAACAAATTGATAACTTTATTGATGCGTTTTACGAAGAAGGCCGTGCATTTGGCGATGGCAAGATGTACACTCTTCCTATGTCCAAGTCCACCGAAGTTCTTTACTATAACAAGACATTCTTTGAAGCAAACAACCTTGAAGTTCCCACCACTTGGGACGAGCTTGAACAAGTTTGCGCTTACATCAAAAAAATTGACCCCGATTGCATTCCTCTCGGCTACGACTCCGAATCCAACTGGTTCATCACCATGTGCGAACAACTTGGTTCTCCCTACACCAGCGCAACCAAGGGCGAAGAATTCCTCTTTAATAACGAAGTAAACCGTAATTTTGTTGCAAGATTCCGCTCTTGGTATGAGCTCGGTTACGTAACCACCAAAGAAATCTCCGGCGATTACACCTCCGCTCTCTTCACCAAGGATCTTTCCGAAACCGGTAACTGCTACATGTGCATCGCTTCCACTTCGGGTGCTAAGCACCAAATCCCCAGGTACGTTGACGGTATCTTCAATTTTGAAGTTGGCATTGCTCCTATTCCCCAAGTAGATTCCCAAAACCCAAAAGTAATCGCTCAAGGCCCTTCTCTCTGCATCTTTAAGAACGCAAATCAGAACAAAGTTCTCGCTTCTTGGCTCTTTGTAAAGTTCCTGACCACCAACCTCGACTTCCAAGCTGAGTTTGCTTTGGCTTCCGGTTACATGCCGGTTCTTGAAAACGTTACCGACAACCCCATTTACGCAGCAGAACTTGACTATGCAAACGGTTACGAAGGCCTCGCTCTCCTTGCAGCTCGCGTTGCGCTAAATCAAGCGGATGCTTACTACACCACCCCTGCATTCAACGGCTCTTCCGCAGCTCGTGACGAAGTTGCCAAACTGCTTCAATTCTGCTTGATAGACCCCTCTTGCGCAACTCCCGAAGGTATCCTTGCAGCATTTGAAGATGCTGTTGCAGCTTGTAAGTATCAAATCGGCTCGAATTGATTTTACAATTCTATAAAAAGCACCGCCAAGCATTTTGCTTGGCGGTGCTTTGTTTTATGATGGAAAATGTTGAATTTCAGGGGGATTTTCGCCACACGGTGCGCAGATCGAGATCAAAGTTGTGCCCTTTTGGAAATCGAAAAAGCAAACGTCACAAAGGGTGGCGGTGTCGGCTTTTTGCAAGCCGCGCAAGCCCTCTCCCGTATATTTGACGTAGGCTTCCTTACGCGTCCAAATGCGCAAAAAGGTTTCGGACGTGGGAGATGCCGCATACAATTCGCGCTCCCCGTTCGAGAGCCAACGAGCCACCATGTTGGGAATGTCAAGAAGCTCTGCGCGATCCAAATCCTCGGCATCAATGCCGACGCGCATCGTTTTATCTTCCGCATTGAGAATAGCGCAAAAAACGTGATTTTGCGTGTGCGTGATGCTAAAATCGCAAGTATGTTCCTCAAAAAACGGTCTGCCGTTCTCGTCGTAGGTGAGCGTACCAACCGCTCCCACGCGGTGCAAAAGAGAGAGTGCCGAAAGGCTCAAGAGCGCGTTTTTTTGATTTTTTCCAATTTTGTGCGTGGCAATCCACGCCGCGAGCCATTGCGTTGGAAGCTCGGATTGCAAAGCCGAAATATCCGTTCCGCAAACCGCGCCATAGAGTTTTATCATTGTTACACGCTCCTTTCTGTGATTAGTATATCATAAAATCGTGGAGATTGCAAGGCTTTGTGGGAAATTGGGGCGAAGATTCGTTCGCTCCCTCTCAACCGTAGGGGAGGGGCTTGCTCCTCCCGCCTTGGCACTAGGGTAACTTCGCTTCACTCGGTGATTCGCACAAACTGTGCGACCGTAGGGGCTGGCGCCCTCGACAGCCCGTTTTTCGTTGCCGTTTATTTCGGGTCGTCGAAGGCGCCGACCCCTACCAAAATCTAAAAAAGAAAACCACCCGATTGGGTGGCTTTTCTGTTTGTCAAGAGGCTGCGAAAAAGATATTTTCGAGGGTTGCCACAAGGATTCGAACTCCCACGGAATCTCATTAAGAGCGATCCACTTCGGCTCTCGCAAATTTTATCCTAAAGGTAAATTCTTGAGGGAATGAATCAAAATCCTGTAAATCTATTTCTAAAAAATAATCTCCGTTTTCTTCCGTTAATCTGTCCGATAGCCACCATACTTTTTTGCGACCATCGAGATTGATCGAATCGGAAATAATCTTATAATTAAACAAACGAATTTCCTTAACGGTACTATCAAATAAAGCACTTTTCGCATCAATTTTCAAAACGAACAGATTTCGAGTATATTTACTTTTTTCTCCGACAAACTTGTTATAATCAAACGGAAATTCAAAAGATTCAACGCCGGTAATGGCGGCATCGTGCAATCCGCTTTTCCAATACCACTCGGGTGCATTGTCGGGATATTTAGATTGGTATTCTTTGCATCTTGGCACTAACCCCACCGCCTTTCTGTGATTAGTATATCATAAAATCGTGGAGATTGCAAGGCTTTCGCGAGAAATTGGGGTGGGGATTCGTTCCCTCCCTCTCACCCGTAGGGGAGGGGTCTCCCCTCCCGAAAATTCAATTCGTTACGAACGGGAGGCGAAACGCCTCCCCTACAAATCTCCGAGCGGCGAATGCGAACCTAATTCCGCGTCGCTTCGCTCGCGGAGCGAGCTTCGAAGCGACGAGTGCCGCAGCCAAACAGAAAAGCCACCCGATTGGGTGGCTTTTCTGTTTGGCTGCGGCACTAGGATTCGAACCTAGGAAATGACGGAGTCAGAGTCCGTTGCCTTACCGCTTGGCGACGCCGCAATTATTTACAACGCATATTATATCACAACGAGGTGTGTTTGTCAATATCTTTTTTTGTTTTTTTGCAGAAAAGCCACCCTCGGGTGGCTTTTCTTATTTATTCTTTCAATTATACGTCCTCGCTGAACATATCCTTGCCTACTCCGCAGAGGGGGCATTCGAAATCGTCGGGAAGATCCTCGAACTTGGTGCCGGGGGCGATGCCGTTATCGGGATCGCCAAGCGCCTCATCATATTCCCATCCGCAAGCGTCACATACGTACTTTTTCATTTTGTTTTCCTCCTAAATTTGTTTTGTAAAAGATTAGAGATCGGTCTTCCAGAGGCCGTGCAGGTTGCAGTAAGCGTAAACGGCAACGGGGGTCTCATCAGCGAGTGCAAAGGTTACTTCGGGTGCACCCGTTACGTCGAGGCACTTGCGTTGTCCGCCGCGGTTGGTTTGCAGATAGATCCACGCGATGTGGTGTTCCTCGCTCATGGGGTGGGTTACGGAACCGACGTTGACACGTACGGTGTTGCCTTCAACCGTAACAACGGGAATGTGCTTCTCGTGGCTTGCCTCAACTACGCCCGCCTCGAGTTTGGTCATCTTTTGTCCGCAGCACATCATGGGAACTCCACTGTTGTGGATCATACCAATAATGTTGCCGCAATGCTCACAAATGTAAAATTTGTTTTCACACATAATAGTGTCCTCCTTAAATATATGATTGTGTTTTATTGGATCTTTTCAAAATCGGCAGCGCCGTGCTTGCAAAGCGGACACACGAAATCCTCGGGGAGCTCCTCCCCTTCGTAAATATAGCCGCAAACTTTGCAAATGTATCCCTTTTTGCTCTCGGTTTTGGGACGGGGCTTGACGTTCTTTTGGTAGTATGTGTAGGTCATTGTTTCTTTATCCGAAAGAACGCTTGCCTCGGTAACGGTGCAAATGAACATTCCGTGCGTGTCAACGTCAACGTATTTTTCTACCTCAAGAGAGATGAAAGCGTTGATATAACGCGGAAGAACCACAAGACCGTTTTCCGAGCGGTTAGGGGTGCAATCGGCAAACTTATCGACTGTGCGACCGCTGACAAAGCCGAATGCCTCGAACACCTTGAAGGGTGCCTCAACGGTCAAGCAGTTGACGTTCATTTTGCCCGTTTCTTTGATAACGTCGTGGGAATAATTCTTTTTGTTGATGGTGACCGCTACGCGCAAGGGCGTGTCGGTGAGTTGGGTAACGGTGTTGACAATAAGTCCGTTATCCTTTTTGCCGTCGTTGCAGGTAACAACGTAAAGGCCGTAACCAATATTGAACAACGCCTTTGGATCATTCTTGTTCATATTCTTGCCTCGTACAAAATATCAATTACAAAGCTCATTTGCAAGAGCTTCGAGTTGCGCCCAGCTTTCTTCTTGCAAAGCCGAAACAATCTTAACGGTGTTTTCGGTGTAGGTCAGGTTTTTGGATTTTTCGAGCATACCCTTCATGGTCTTAGTCGCCATGGGCGCCCAGCTGCCGTTTTCGATAAATGCTACCTCGCGATTGCTAAAGTTGCGCTCGGTGAGGTGATCGATAAACTGACGCATAAAGGGGAAAATATCGCCGTTGTAGGTGGTGGTGGCAAGCACGATTTTGCTATAACGGAAGGCATCCTCAACCGCCTCTGCCATATCGCAACGCGCGAGGTCGTTGACAACCACCTTGGGGCAACCCTTGGCGCGGAGCTTGTCGGCAAGTGCCAAGACTGCCTTTTTGGTGTTGCCGTAAACCGAGGTGTAGGCAATCACAACTCCCTCTTCCTCGGGCTGATAACTCGACCACGTGTTGTAAAGATTGAGATAATAACCGAGGTTTTCGGAAAGCACGGGGCCGTGCAAGGGGCAAATGATGGAAATATCCAATCCTGCCGCCTTCTTCAATACTGCTTGTACCTGCGCACCGTATTTGCCAACAATACCGATGTAGTAACGACGCGCCTCGCAAGCCCAATCCTCTTCGATGTCAAGAGCGCCGAATTTGCCGAATGCATCGGCAGAGAACAAAACCTTGTCGGTGCTATCGTAGGTCATAATGACCTCGGGCCAATGCACCATGGGAGCGGTGATGAAGGTCAGCTTGTGCGTTCCCAAATCGAGAACGTCACCCTCTCCAACAACAATGCGACGGTCGGCGTAGTCGGTTCCAAAGAAATTCTTCATCATTGCAAACGCCTTGGCAGATGCAACAACCACTGCCTCGGGGTAAGCCGAGAGGAAGTTTGCAATGTTTGCCGAGTGGTCGGGTTCCATGTGTTGCACCACAAGGTAGTCGGGCTTGCGCTCGCCAAGAGCATTTTGAATATTGCCAAGCCACTCGTTTGTAAATGCGGCGTCAACGCTATCCATAATGGCGATCTTTTCGTCGATGATGGCATAGGAATTATACGCCATACCGCCGGGAACGATATACTGTCCCTCAAAAAGATCGATCTTGTGGTCGTTTACACCAATATATTTGATATCTTTTGTGATGTTCATTTTATACCTCGTTTATTTTAGTCAATCAAAAACACTTGCCACTTCGGCAATCTTCGGCGGCTCCGCCGCGATAGCAAAGCTCGTTGGGACATTGCCCTGTTTGCGAAAACTGTAAAATGTTTTCGATGGTTGTCTCGGCAATGTTTTGCAATGCCTCGTTCGTCAGGAATGCTTGGTGCGATGTTACAATCACGTTGGGCATGGAAATCAGACGTGCGAGAATATCGTCATCGAGAATGTGACCCGAATAGTCCTCAAAGAAGAAATCGGATTCTTCCTCGTAAACGTCAAGACAAGCCGCTCCCACGTGACGGGATTTGATAGCCGCAAGGAGTGCCTCGGCATCGACGAGCGCTCCGCGCGAGGTGTTGATCAGCACCACACCGCGACGGCACTCGGCGAGCGTCTCCTCGTTGATCATGTGGTAGGTCTCGTCGGTCAAGGGACAATGCAGAGAGATAATGTCACTGCTTTTGAAAAGTTCGGGGAGATCGACGTAACGAATCGTATCGCCGTTGTCAAGCCCTTCGGCTGGGAATTTATCATAAGCCAACACCTTCATGCCAAAGCCGCGGCAAATGTCGATGAACACACGGCCGATCTTACCTGTGCCAATGATGCCAACGGTCTTGCCGTGCAGGTCAAAGCCGGTCATATTGTTTAAGCTGAAATTGAAATCACGCGTGCGGATATATGCCTTGTGAATGCGACGGACGGATGTGAGAAGCATCGCCATGGCGTGCTCGGCAACCGCATAGGGGGAGTAGGCAGGAACACGAAAAACGTGAATCTTGCCAAAAGCGTAACGCACGTCAACGTTGTTAAAGCCCGCGCAACGCAAAGCGATCATGGTAACACCCATTTCGCACAAACGGTCGATAACAGAAGCATTAACCGTGTCATTCACGAACACGCAAACGCCATCGCAACCGTGAGCAAGTCCAACGGTGTCCTCGTTAAGTTTGGTCTCATAGAACTTGAATTGAATTCCCGAATTTTGCGACACCGCCTCAAAGGATTGTTTATCGTATGGTTTCGTATCAAAAAAAGCGAATTTCATTCTTTTTTGTGTTCTCCTTATTAGTTGGATATGTCCTATTTATATTATACCAAAAAACATTCTACTTTTGCAATAGTTTTGCAAAATTTTTTTAGAATTTTTCTAAAAAACTTTTCCATATTTCATCTTATTTTGCATTTCACCAATCCACCCAATCTGCGCTTTAGCGCACAAGGAGCGCCCCGTGTGTTGTTAAGACACACGGGGCGCTCCTTGCTGTGAGAAAGTTCTTGGGGGGGAGAGGTTTGGAGAGGGGTGGTAAATTTTGCAAAGCAAAATTTACGGTCGCTTGCGACCTTTTCTTCTCAAGAAGGTACCCCTCTCCAATTCTATTTCCCTAAAAATTATACACCACTGTAAGCGTTAAAGCCGCCGTCAACGGGGATGATAACACCGGTTACAAAGCCGGACGCATCGTCACTCGCGAGCCAGAGAAGTGTACCGATGAGGTCGGAAACTTCACCAAACTTCTTTTGGGGCGTGCTGGAAAGAATCTTGCCTGTACGAGCGGTGGGCGTGCCATCCTCGTTGAAGAGGAGCGCACGGTTTTGGTTGGTTACAAAGAAACCGGGAGCAATGCCGTTTACACGGATGTTGCAGGGTGCAAAGTGCACTGCAAGCCATTGTGTAAAGTTGGAAATGCCTGCCTTTGCCGCACTGTATGCGGGAATCTTTGTAAGAGGACGGAATGCGTTCATCGAGGAAATGTTGATGATGTTACCGCCTGTCTTTACCATATCCTCGGCAAATACCTGTGTTACGAGGAATGCAGAGGTGATGTTGAGGTCAAATACAAACTTCAAGCCACTTTCTTCGAGGTCGAAGAAGGTCTTGCAACCCTCGGTATCGGGGGTCATGTATTCGTTATCGCTGGATGCACGGGGGTTGTTGCCACCTGCACCGTTGATGAGGAAGTTTACCTTGCCCCACTTTTCGTGAATGATGTCACGAGCCGCGATGATGCTCTCTTTAACAAGGCAGTTGGTGCCAATGCCGATTGCATTTTCGCCAATGGATGCAGCAACCTCTTGTGCTGCCTTTTCGTTGATGTCAAGAAGTGCTACCTTTGCGCCGCACTCTGCCAATGCACGGCCGAATTCTGCCATGAGAACACCGCCACCACCGGTAACAACAACAACTTTATCGGAAAGATCTATTCTGTAAGGAAGTTTCATGATTTTTATATCCTTTCTTATTTCGCACTCTTTTCGATTGCCTCAAAGAGACCGTAGAGATAGGTTGCACCCAATGCGCGGTCATAGAGGCCGTAGCCGGGCTTGCCATCCTCACCCCAAATGTTTCTGCCGTGGTCGGGACGTACGTAGCCGTCAAAGCCCGCTTCAACAAGTGCCTTAACGATGCCGTACATATCGAGACTGCCCATAGAGGTCAGGTGTCCGCTCTCGCAGAAATCGAGCGCGCCCGAGTGGGTGATTTGACGCAGGTGTACGAAATAGGAGCGAGCTGCCAGCTTGGAAGCCATTGCTACCATATCGTTATCACGTCCTGCACCGAGAGAACCTGTGCAAAGGGTGATGCCGTTGTGTGCGTTGGGAACAGCCGCAAAGAGCTTATCGTAGCTATCCATACCGGTGATGATACGGGGGAGTCCAAACATATCCCACGGCGGGTCATCGGGGTGAATTGCCATGTTGATACCGGTCTCGTCGCATGCAGGCATAATGCCCTTGAGGAAGTAAACGAGATTTTCGAAAAGTTGCTCGTGGCTCATGCCGCTGTAAGCGTCAAGGAGAGAGTTGAGTTCTTCGGAGGTGTAGCTTTCATCCCAACCGGGAAGATGCAGATTGTGAGGATCCAAGCTCATCAGTTCCTCGTGGTTGTAGGAGAGTGCGTTGGAGCCGTCCTCTGCCTCGGTGTGCAGATTGGTGCGCAGCCAGTCGAACACGGGCATAAAGTTGTAGCAAATGCACTTAACGCCTGCCTTGCCCAGGTTGCGAATGGTGGTTGCGTAGTTTGCAATGTAACGGTCACGGGTGGGAAGACCGAGCTTGATGTCCTCGTGTACGGGAACACTCTCGATAACCTCCATTTCGAGTCCCTTTTCGTCGCAGAGCGACTTGAGGCGCAGGATCTTATCCATTTCCCAAACCTCGCCTACGGGAACGTCATAAACGGCAGTAACAACACCGCTCATGCCGGGAATTTGACGGATATAGGAAAGCGGAATGCTATCCTTTT
>JAZOMJ010000166.1:0-2199 GCA_045653865.1 Eubacteriales bacterium | reverse complement strand
GGTCTATCTCATTGAAACCTCGCAAGATATCAACGCGCTCATCTACGGTTGCGGTGTTCCCGTGTGGGAGGATGACTCCGAGTTTGTCGAGTTCCAACACGTTTATTACGGTTTTGAAAATACCGCAGAGACTTACGAAATTGTCATGCCGAATGCAAAATTCTTATCCATTCAACAAATGAAAGATGAGCTTGCAACCATTTATAGCCAAGCCTATCTTGACGATGTTGTTTACAAAGCTATGTTCGATGGATACGCCATTTCGGATAATGCAGGCAGCTCGGCAGTGAGCGTTGCGCGATACTACGAAGAGGACGTTTATCTTTGGCAATCCAAAGAATACAAAACGCATTTTACGGGTATTCGTGTTTACGATTATTCCACTATGCAGGTGCGCTCGCTTGGCAAAACCGATCGTTGTGTTATCACCATAGATACTTGGCTCGAGGATAGCCCCGACCAAGTAGAAAACATCGAAATTCTCATTGCTCTGCAAAACGGTCAGTGGTATCTCGATAACTTTGTAGGATAATTTCATAAAAAAGCAGGGAAAACTTTGGTGTGTAAAAAGTTTTCCCTGCTTTGTTTTTGGGATGGAACTCTCGATGTTTCCAAATAATCGCTCAGAATGACAAGCTAATTGTTTGTTTAGTGGTTTGCTTTAGCCACCGCGGGATGCCGAGGATGTCATCCTCTACATAAACTGTTTTTCTCAAAACAAATTCTCAATCGAAAACTGCTCCAATCTTCTCACGTCGTCTATGCTGTCGGTTAATAATGTTAAAGTGGAAGAAAATCCATAAACATCCCCAACCTTGGCGCAGGAGCGGAGCGTTTGACAGTGCTCGGTCAATTTATCCACAGTCAAAAATCCAACGGTGAGCCCCACAATGGGAGCGTGTTTTTCCCATTTGGTGCAAAGGGCATCCAAACTTTCAAGGCAGGCGGGGTCGTTTATCGAGGGGAGAGCAGAAAGCGTTTCCAACATCTCATCGGAGATGTGATTTACATACACAAAATTTGCGGCGGTTGCCAAAATCATCAAACCGCACAACACAATTGTGGCAATCAAAGATTTCATTTTTTAGCCCCTTTCTTTTTTTGGTATCCAATAAAGTTCTCCTTTGGTGTTTGCAGTCACGCAAAATTGGTCGGCAAGAGACACCCCGCGACGCTCCATTTGCTTTTCCAACCACGCGCGGTCCTTTCCAATCAGCGCAAGCCCGGCATCGTTGAAAACGTTTCCGTTGTATACTAAGTGCATCAGGCTCTCCTCGGGCGAGGTGAGGTTCATCAGCTCTTGCGTGGGTGGCGCATAGCGCGAACGCGGAAGAATGGTCAGCTTTCCGTCTTTTTCCAAAATTGCGTACCAAACGTAGGCAAGATTGCCAAACCCCTGCTGACGAATCTCGCTCATCAGTTCCTCAATTGAGAGTCGCACGGCAACAAGCGCGGCTTGATCGAGAACCCCCTCTTTTATCAGAATTGTCGGCGTTGCCGAGAGCAAATTCTTCAGTTTTGGGGTTCTTATTAATATATAGGAAGAAAAAACTTCAAGCGAGAGCAAAACGATCATTGGAATGATTGCGTGCAAAACGGGAATGTTCGGATCGGTGATGGGGAGGGAGGCGATTTCTGAAAGCAGGAGCGTTGCTACAAGGTCGGTGACCTCCAGTTCGCCAATTTGCCGCTTGCCCATCAATCTCATAATGATAATGAGAAAAATATAGACCAAAAGCGTGCGAAAAATCAGTGTTATCATTCAAAATCTCCAAACAAGCAGGTGTTATTTTTAGTATCTTTTGTGAAAGCTGCTATTATGCAAAAAAAGTAAAATTTTTTTAAAAAAGGTATTGACAAAGGCGTTGCTTTGTGATATACTATTAGAGCTGCTGTAAAACGGCGGCAACGGTCATTGAAAATTGAACAACAAGAGAGAAGTACAAAGCTAAAAAAATAGTATGTGTATTGGATCTCGAACAATTCAAAAGAGAATACTACTCAAACAAAAAGTAAAATTGCTAAGAGCAAAAGCTCGATGAACAAGATTGAATCAGCGAAAGCTGTTTTGATACAATGATATCGAGAGTTTGATCCTGGCTCAGGATGAACGCTGGCGGCGTGCATAACACATTCAAGTCGAACGGACAAGGGGACTTCGGTCCCTGCGTTAGTGGCGGACGGGTGAGTAACGCGTGA
>JAZOMJ010000165.1:0-2455 GCA_045653865.1 Eubacteriales bacterium | reverse complement strand
TTTAACAATTTGTTATAAATGTTGAAATCCGCCGAGAAAAACTCGACGGATTTCTTCGTTTTTATGTGGCTTTTGTTCTGCGCTAAGTGAGACAGCCCCCATTGTTTTATTCATTCATCAAATGATAAATTGCTTTTCCTGTGCCGCGGATGCATTCGGGTGTAATTTCAACGCTCAAAACGTCATCGCGAGAGGGAACCTCGTACATAATATCGGTCATTGCTTTTTCCAAAATGGAACGCAAGCCGCGAGCACCTGTGTGACGCTCCAAAGCCAAAGATGCAACCGCATCCAAGGATTCGGGAGTAAAGATCAGCTTTACGCCATCCATTTCAAACAGTTTAACATACTGCTTGGTCAAGGAACTGCGAGGTTCTGTCAAAATACGAATGAGAGCATCCTTATCCAAATCGTTTAGTGCCACCATGACGGGGATACGACCAACCAACTCGGGGATAAGACCGTATTTTACGATATCGTGTGCAACAACGTCGCGATAAATGCCGTTGTCCTTGCGCTCGGTTTTGGTTTTGATGTCACCGCTAAAGCCGATGGTTTGAGAGCCTTGTCTCTTTTGCACGATTTGCTCAAGTCCGTCAAAAGCACCGCCGCAAATAAAGAGGATGTTTTTGGTGTCTATTTGAATAAACTCTTGGTTGGGGTGCTTGCGTCCACCTTGCGGGGGAACGTTGGAAACAGTGCCTTCCAAAATTTTAAGGAGTGCTTGTTGAACACCCTCGCCGGAAACGTCGCGGGTGATAGAGCGGTTTTCGCTCTTGCGAGAAATCTTGTCGATTTCATCAATGTAAATAATGCCGCGTTCTGCAAGCTCAATATCAAAATCTGCCGCTTGAATGAGGCGCAAAAGAATGTTTTCAACGTCCTCACCAACATAACCTGCTTCGGTCAGCGTGGTGGCATCGGCAATGGCAAAGGGAACCTTCAGCGTTTTTGCAAGGGTTTGTGCAAGGTAGGTTTTACCAACACCCGTAGGACCCAAGAGAAGCACGTTGCTCTTTTGCAAATCAACCTCTTCTTCTGTGTTTTCGGGTTCTGCCACATCATTCTTTTTGGCTTTTTTCTTCGGCTTTTTTGCTTGCATTGTCAAAATGCGCTTGTAGTGATTGTAAACGGCAACCGAAAGAGCAACTTTTGCTTCGTCTTGACCAATCACGTACTTGTCGAGTTCTTCCTTGATTTCCATAGGGCGGGGAAGCTCGGAGAGCGTTATTTTGCCATTGTCGAGACCGGGAACGTGATTGTCGATTTGCTCAATAAGGTCACTGCATTGCTCTACGCAAAGATCGCAAATATATGCACCCGATTGCGAGGGAATGAGAAAGGTAACCTGGTGCTCATTTCTGCCGCAAAAGGAACAGTGACGCAAATTATTGCCGTTTGCATTGTTTTTGTTTGCCATAAAAATGCGAAAATCCTTTCAAAAAATCAGGGGCGATGGGTAAGGATCTTATCGATCAAACCGTAATCAAGAGCCTCTTGTGCAGTCATGTAGTTGTCGCGGTCGGTATCCTTTTCAATTACTTCCAAGGGCTTGCCGGTGTTTTGTGCAAGAATTTTGTTCAAGGTTTCCTTAATGCGAAGAATTTGCTTTGCTTGAATTTCGATATCGGTTGCTTGACCGCGTGCACCGCCCAAGGGTTGGTGAATCATGATCTCACTGTGAGGCAGAGCAAAACGCTTGCCTTTGGTGCCGGCAGAAAGCAGGAACGCGCCCATGCTTGCCGCCATACCGATGCAAATGGTGGAAACGTCGCATTTGATGAAGTTCATGGTGTCATAAATCGCCATACCTGCGCTGACACTGCCGCCGGGAGAGTTGATATAGAAAGAAATATCCTTATCGGGGTCTTGTGCTTCCAAAAAGAGCATTTGCGCTACAACCAAAGAAGCGGTGGTGTCATTGACCTCGTCGGAGAGGAAAATGACGCGGTCGTTGAGCAGGCGCGAGAAAATATCATAGGAGCGCTCGCCACGGCTGGTTTGTTCTACAACCATGGGAACGAGGGCATCCTGCGTGTAAAATTTGGGATCGAACATAATCTAATACCTCTTTTCTGATGAAATAATGAACCGGAAATAGCAGATGCGACTTCCGGTTCAAATAGAATGAAGAGTTCTTACTTAATAATTGCGTTCTCTTTAACCAGATCCATCGCCTTTTTAACCTTCATGTCCTCAGCGATAGAATCTTCCGGAATCAGCTCGCGAACCTTGTCAACTTCCATTTGGTACTCGTCAGCAATGCGCTTGTACTCAGCGTTGATCTCGGTCTTGGTAGCCTTCAGTTTTTCAGCCTTTGCAATCTTTTCAAGAGCCAGGCGGAGCTTAACTTGCTTTTCAGCTTGAGGTCTGTGAGACTCACGGAGCTGATCAAGAGTCATACCGGTGTTTTGGAAGTAGGTCTTCAGATCCAGGCCTTGCATTCGCACCCGGC
>JAZOMJ010000164.1:0-12063 GCA_045653865.1 Eubacteriales bacterium | reverse complement strand
CATAAAGTCTGCTTCGGGATGCTCGTAGAGTACCCACATAATCTTGGCGGCGTCCATTGCGGAGCCACCGCCAAGCGCGATGATGGTGTCGGGTTGGAATGCTCTCATTTGTTGAGCACCCTCGGTTGCGTTTGCAAGGGTCGTGTCGGGCTGAACGTTAAAGAACGTGGTGTGCTGAATGCCCATCTCGTCGAGCTTGTCGGTTATCGGCTTGGTGTAGCCGTTCTGATAAAGGAAGGTGTCGGTTACGATAAACGCCTTCTTTGCGCCTCTAACAGTTCTCAATTCATCGAGAGCTACGGGGAGGCAACCCTTCTTAATATATACCTTTTCAGGTGCTCTGAACCAAAGCATATTCTCTCTCCTCTCTGCTACTGTTTTTATGTTAAGCAAATGCTTAACACCTACGTTTTCGGATACACTGTTACCACCCCAAGAGCCGCAACCCAAGGTAAGGGAAGGAGCCAGTTTGAAGTTGTAAAGGTCGCCGATACCGCCTTGCGCGGAGGGAGTGTTAACGAGGATACGGCAGGTTCTCATTCTTGCCATATAAGCGGAGAGCTTTTCTTTTTCGGTGATCTCGTTGATGTAGAGGGAAGATGTGTGACCAAAGCCGCCGTCCTCAACGAGCTTGTCTGCCTTGTCGAGCGCTTCTGCAAAGGTCTTTGCCTTGTACATTGCAAGAACAGGGGAGAGCTTTTCGTGTGCGAATTCTTCGGAAAGCTCTACAGACTCAACCTCACCAATGAGGATCTTAGTGCCTGCGGGAACACTAACGCCTGCGAGTTCAGCAATACGAGCGGCCTTTTGACCAACGATCTTTGCGTTGAGCGCACCGTTGATGAGGATGGTTTTGCGAACCTTTTCGGTTTCAGCAGGGTTGAGGAAGTAGCAACCGCGTGCGGCAAACTCTGCCTTTACAGTATCATAAATGCTTTCGTGAACGATAACAGATTGCTCGGATGCGCAGATCATACCGTTATCGAATGTTTTGGAGTGAATGATGGAGTTAACAGCCAAGAGAATATCTGCACTCTCGTCAATGATTGCGGGAGTGTTACCGGCACCAACGCCGAGAGCGGGCTTGCCGGAAGAATAAGCCGCCTTAACCATTCCGGGGCCACCGGTTGCCAAAATGATGTCTGCTTCCTTCATAACCGTGTTGGTCATTTCAAGGGAGGGAACGTCGATCCAATCGATGATACCCTCGGGAGCGCCTGCGGCAACTGCTGCTTCAAGGATGAGTTTTGCGGCAGCAATAGTGCAGTTTTTTGCTCTGGGGTGAGGACTGATAATGATAGCATTACGGGTTTTGAGTGCAAGCAAGCACTTAAAGATTGCGGTAGAGGTGGGGTTGGTGGTGGGAATAACTGCCGCTACAACACCGATAGGTTCTGCAATTTTTGTAATGCCGAATGCCTTGTCTTCTTCAATTACGCCACAGGTCTTGGTTTCCTTGTATGCATTGTAGATGTACTCTGCGGCATAGTGGTTCTTGATGACCTTGTCTTCTACAATGCCCATACCTGTGTCGGCAACAGCTTGCTTTGCAAGAGAGATTCTTGCCTTGTCAGCAGCAGAAGCGCCTGCCAAAAAGATTTTGTCAACCTGCTCTTGGGTGTAGGTTGCAAATACCTTTTGTGCGGCTCTTACGCGAGCGATCGCACTTTGCAGTGCTTCTACACTGTCTACGATTTGATAAGTCTTGTTCTCCATGATGTATATATCTCCTTCGGGAATTATTTACTAATTTGGTTGTTGAGGTGTGCGAGCGAGAGTGCGAGATTTTCCTGCTTTAAGAGAACCCCTGCGGGAACTTTTAGGGAGCAGGGCGCAAAGTTCCAAATGGCTTCAATGCCGCTCGCCACAAGCGTGTCGCAAACATCCTGAGCCGAACCCTGGCCAACGGTTACAATGCCGAGCTTAACATCGTTTTGCGCACAGTAAGCGCCAATGTCTTTAATAGGAAGAATTGTCTTGGTGTTTTTGCCGAGCTGAAGCACTTGGCTGTTGCAGTCAAATCCTGCCACGATGCGTACACCGAACTCTTCAAAGCCGTCGTAATCGAGGAGTGCACGCCCGAGTTTGCCGGCTCCCACGAGAACCGCGTTTGTGTATTTCTCATATCCGAGGTGACGTTCAAGATCATCTATTAACTTTGCGCGCTCATAACCTACCTTGGGCTTGCCTGCGCCACTGACCACCGCAAGATCCTTGCGGACCTGAACCTCGCCAAGCGAGAGCCCCTTGGCGATTGCAGTTGCCGAAACGTTTGCTTGGGAGAGTTCCTTTAAATATTGAAGGTACTGCGGGAGTCTGCCAAGCGTTGCTTTGGGAATGGAATAGCCGTTCATATGCCACCTCCTTGTCTTTTCTGTTAATATTTTAACATACTTTTCGCGCTTTGTGAATAACCAAATTGTTATATCGGTGTTATCAATATCGATATATCATGTACCGATAAGAAAACGGCTTTGCAAAAAAATGCAAAGCCATCCTTATATATATGTCATTTTATTTCAAAAACTTTCTTCTTGCTTCGCAAAGAGCAGTAATAAAGTCTTTGTCGAGCTTGGAGAGGCGGTACCCCTTATGATAGATCAAAACGTCCTTATAAGTCTTTTTATTTCCTTCACAAACGCGTTGCACAAGGTTGTAGCGGTCGAGTATCTTGTCAGAAGCAGAGGAGACCCACATAAAGGTTTTGGGGTTTTCGGAAAGCAGATCAAACTGACTTGCTCTCTCAAATACGAAAATGCGCTGACCGATCTTATCGGGGAGCTCCTCGCGGAATACCTTGGACATAGAAAGCGTGGGAACGTAAGGGTCCGCGTGTGCAATTTCAATATAAGAGGAAAGATCATCGTAGGTGATTGTCTCTTTAGAAGCCAAAGGATTGTCGCGGCTCATAATAAGAACATAGGAGAACTCTGCCACAAGCTCGCAATTCAAGCCCTTTTCCTCAAGCATTGTTTTGTAATGCTTGTCATATGCTTCGGAGTAGCGAATGATGCCAAGCTTGTATTCATTGTCCAAAACCTTTTGAATGGTTTTTTTGGAGTTGGTCTCCTTGTAATAAATTTCTACGTCACCGTCACCAATGGTTTTTGAAAACTCTGCGAACGCGGAAGAGATGTAGCAGGCGCGGGGAACGGATATGCCAAACTTGCGCTTTTTATGAGTGCCGTCACGGTAGGAGTGTTCAAGCTTGTTGATGCGGTTGAGAATATCGCGCGCATAGTCCATAAATTCCTCACCGTCGGGAGTGAGTACCATACCCTTTGCACTGCGTTGAAAGAGCGCGATGCCAAGATCAGCTTCGAGCTCCTTGATGGAACGGCTGATGTTGGGCTGTGCGACCATAAGAGTTTCTGCCGCCTTATTGAGCGAACCGAGTCTTGCGACTTCGGCGGCATATTTTACATGTAGGATATTCATAAGCAAGTCTCCTTCCGTCGATGCTTTGTGCCACTTCTTTTCTATTGTAACATAAGGACGGAGAAAAATCAAGATTTTTTGACAATTCTGTTTGATGAATATGCAAAGCAAGCATCGAAAAAAGGCGGCAACGGAATTCGTTGCCGCCCTGCGTGTTTGTTTTTTTTGGGGACTTATTTACCTTGGTTTACGCAACCGTCATTTACAAGAACAACTGCTGTGTAAGCGGGGATGGTAATGGTGCCTTCTACTACTTGAGCACCGTCGAGAACGGTTGTGCCGTTAACAACCATATACCAAACGCCGCCGGAGACGGTATAGGTCATTTCCTCGCCTGTGGGGTTGGAAATGATGCGTGCCTTCTGTCCGTAGTGGTTATCCAATGTGATTTCTGCCTTGCCGTCGCCAAAGGAAGTGTTTGCCATAACGGCGGTGTTGTTGGTTCTAAAGATTTCGTATTCCTTTCTGACGCGAATGAGATGCTGATAGAAGAGCATCATTTCATACTCGTTGCTGCCTTCCTTGAGAACCGACCAGTCGATGTTATTGATGGCGTCGCTGGACTTATAGCTGTTCTCATCGCCATCCTTGGTGCGCAGCATTTCTTCGCCCGCTTGGAAAAATACCATACCCTTGGAGATCATCAAAAGGGTAGCGCCAAGGCGGTTCATTGCGAGTCTTTCTTCAACTGTGTTATCGGGGTTGGAGAGCAAGAGCTTATCCCAAAGGGTGTTGTTATCGTGTGCGCTCATGTAGTTAACAACCATAGCATCCTTAACTTCCCAGCTCATGCCGGCTGCCATACCGCCCTTAATACCAAAGAGAACGTTGGGGAAGGATCCCGATCCGTTGCCGCTGATGTAGCCCTTGGAGGTTGCGGTGAATACGCTACCCTTGAGACCGTCGCGGATTGCATCGTTGAATACGGCAATGCCGCCGATTGCGCCCTCGAGGGGAACGATCTTGCTGATTTGAGATTGGTTCGCCATGGGGCTGTTATCGATGGTTGCACCCATTGTCCAACCCTCGCCATAGATAATTGCTTCGGGGTTAACGGTATGGATTGCGTTTTCAACCTCTTGCATGGTTGCAAGGTCATGCAGACCCATCAGGTCAAAGCGGAAGCCGTCAAGGTCATATTCCTCGGCCCAGTAGCCAACCGAATCAACCATGAATTTGCCGTACATGTAACGCTCGGATGCGGTATCGTTACCACAACCGGAAGCGGAGGAGTTTGCACCCGTTGCGGTGTATCTGTAGTAGTAATAGGGAACGATCTTGTTAAAGGAGCTGTTTGCATCATAGGTGTGGTTATAAACAACGTCCATAACAACGCCAATGCCTGCCGCGTGCAGAGCTTGCACCATTTGTTTGTATTCTCTGATTCTTACTTCGCCGTCATAGGGGTTGGTGGAGTAGCTTCCCTCGGGAACGTTGTAGTTCTTGGGATCGTATCCCCAGTTGAATTGGCTATCGGGGTTTGCTTCGTCAACGGTCGCGTAGTCGTAAACGGGGAGTAGATGTACGTGGGTGATGCCAAGCTTTACAAGGTAGTCAACGCCAACGCTTTGACCGAACTCATTTACAAGTCCGCGCTCGGTGAATGCGAGATATTTGCCCTTATATTGAGAGGATGCGATCTTATTGGAGAAGTCTCTTACATGTACTTCCCAAATAGTTGCGTCGGAGTAGGTGTTGATACCGGTAGAGAAGTCTGCACCCCAACCCTCGGGATTGGTGCGGGAGAGATCTACTACCATGCCGCGGTTACCGTTCAGACCTGCTGCCTTTGCATAGGGGTCAACGGCCTCTTGGGTGCCAACAGAAGTAGTAACGGTGTAGGTGTAATAAGTGCCGTGTCCGCAATTTGCAGTGTAGGACCATACGCCGCGGCTGCCTTTTACCATATCAACGCTTTCGTAAGCGGAGCCCTCGTGACCGGACTTGAAGAGGTTGAGCACTACTTTGGAGGCGGTAGGAGCCCATACCTTAAAGGTAGTAGTGTTGCCATTGATAATAGCACCGAGGTCGTCACCGTCATAGGTGTAGTTGTCAATGAAGTATTTGCTATCAAAAACAGAGGTGGGAACGACTGCTTTTTCGCCGTATCCTTCAATCACTACGCGGTAGTTTTTGGAGATGTCAAGAGTTTCTTCCACTTCAATAATACCGCTGGTAACTTCCTTACCCATGTTGCTGATCTCAAGGATAGTGAGTTCCTTGTCGCCCTCGTATACCTTTACTTGCTTGTAGCTGGTAATGGCGGTCTTGGGGGTAACGTTGTATTGAATTTTGTGGAAGTCTGTCATTCCCGCAAGGGTAAACTTTTTAATCATAGTCAGTGTTTTGCCTCCGTCTTGGCTGGTGTACTGTGCTGCGTCGCCGCTCTTGAGGTAGATGAAGGTTTCCTCACCCTCAATCACCGCAAAACGGTCCTCGCTGGTTGCATCCTTGGTGGCTCCGCCCCAAGAAGAGCCACCGGGCTCGGAGCAACCTGTACGAACGATAAAGCCGATTTGCTCAATGCCTACGGGAACGTTAAGCACGACCTTTGCACCGTAGTCACAGGGGTGCATGATGTAGCCGCTGCCTTCTTTGCCATCCCACCAAGCCCAAATGTCGCAATTTTCAATGACACCGGGGTGAGACCAGTAGAAGGTGATTTGGTTGTAGCCCTCTTGTTTGGGAATGGTGTATTCGCCCTCGGGGATTTGCCACTTGCCGGGAGCGGTGGTTGTGTCGGGAGCCGTTGTTACGGTATTGTTCTTGTTGGGGTTGGTGCAGGAGATCAGCATAGCCGAAAGCATAACTGCAACAAGAAGGAAGGAAAGAATGCGTGAGTAAGTCTTTTTCATAATTTCACCTCATAAAGTTTATTTTGATTGTGGGGATGTTATTACTCTTTAACGGGAGCGGTAGAGTCGCGGAAAATGGGTTCGGTGTGAATGGTAATGCGCTTTGTTTTGTTGCCTTTGATGGCTTGGCGGAGCAGTGTAAAGGCATTTTCTCCCAAGGAGATAAAGTCTTGGCTGACGGTTGTGAGCGAAGGGGTAAAGTATTTGGCGACGTCAAGGTTGTCAAATCCGCTGACAGATACGTCCTCAGGTACGCGAATGCCGTGCTTTTTGAGACCGTTGATCAGACCGATTGCAATCAGATCGGAGGCGCAAACAACAGCGGTGACTCCTTTCTCTGCAAAGTAGTCGGCTGCTTCGAGACCACAGTTTTCGGTAAAGTTACCGTAGCGCACATAACTGCTGTTGAACTCAATGTCACCTTCAATCAAGCCGATCAGGTAGCCCGAAAAACGCTCGCGGGTAACAATAGAGTCCTTATCTCCACCCAAAAAGCCGATCTTTTTGTGACCGAGACCAATCAGGTGCTCAACGATCGATGCGACCGAGTTGATGTTATCACTGCTGATGCAGGCAACCTTGGGGTTTTTGACGTAGGAGTCCATCAACATTGCGGGGATGCTTGTGGATTCCAACTCCTTGATGATTGCACTGTTTAATTTGGTTCCCAAGATCATCAAGCCGCAAAAGTTGTTTTCTTGGCACAGCTTTTTGAGGTTGGGAGGATTTTTATCGGAGCAGTGCTCAATAACGACCTCATAGCGATAGGCGTTTGCGGCTTGTTGGAAGCCCGTCAGCACGGGATAACCAACCTGCGAGTTGCTATGGGAATCCATGTTTTCAAACAGTACGCAAATACGTTTGGATTCTTGGTTGCGGTGCAGAGAAAAGCCGATAGATCTTGCGTAATTGTTTACGCGGTTGCGCGTCTCCACACTAATGTCGGAGGCGTTGTTGAGTGCCTTTGAAACCGTGCTGGCGGAAAGTCCAAGCTCGGTGGCGATTTCCTTAATCGTCATTTTTTCTTCTCCTTTTTGGGGAATTTTTCGAAATACGGATCGCAACTTTTTTACAACCGTTTTCGATGGAGTGAGAACTCTACTTACCCTCATTATAGCATAGTTTTTTAATTTTACAATATTTTTTTCAAAAAAAGTGTAAAAAAGGATTCAAAAATCCTCTCAAATCCTGATTTTCCGACAAAAACAGCATCTTTCCGTCCTTTATTTACTTGACACAGACCAAAAAATATGGTAGAATATTAACAAGAAACATTCGAAACTTTTCGAAACACGAATTCAAGCAAAGGAGAATTTGCGAATGAAGAATCGTTATGCAGGAATTTTATTGCCGATTACTGCACTGCCGACCGCCTATGGTGTTGGCTCGCTTGGAAAGGAAGCAAAAAACTTTGTTGACTTTCTTGCCTGTGCCAAGCAAAAGATATGGCAAGTGCTACCGCTTGTGCCCACGGGCTACGGTGACTCACCGTATGCATCCTCGTGTGCCATTGCAGGAAGTCCCTACCTTATTGATATAGACAACTTGATTGAGCAAGGATTGTTGACTCAAAAGGAAGCCGAGGAATATTCCTGTGCTTCTCTCGGTGACGGTATCGGACGCGTCAACTATGAGGCACTGTTCTATCGCCGTATACCTCTGCTCAAAATTGCGTTTTCCCGTTTTGATTGCAAAACGCCTGCTTTTGAGGCCTTTTTGAACGAGGGAGAGTATGCGGATTTTGCCGTATTTATGGCAATTAAGGAGGCACACGGTTGGCGTGCACTTTCCACTTGGGAAGAAAAGTATCGCACGCGTGACCAAAAAGCGCTTGACGAGTTCCTTTCGGCAAACGCGGATGAGGTGCTGTTTTGGCAATTTACGCAATACGAGTTCTTCCGTCAATGGGAAGAATTGAAAGCATATGCAAACGCACGCGGTGTTGAAATTATGGGTGATATGCCGCTTTACGTATCCGAGGACAGTGCCGAAGTTTGGGCACATCCCGAGTTGTTCCTCCTCAACGGAGACGGAACGCCTACCGAGGTGGCAGGCGTTCCGCCGGATTACTTCAGCGAGGACGGTCAGCTTTGGGGAAATCCCCTTTATAATTGGGAGAAAATGAAAGAAGATGGCTACGCGTGGTGGACGGCAAGACTGCAAAAGGCATTATCTTTGTATGATCTTGTGCGTATAGACCATTTCCGCGGTTTTGACCGCTTTTATGCGATCCCCGCAGGCAGTGTCAATGCAAAGGTCGGTCGCTGGTGCGACGGCCCCAAAGAAGATCTTTTTGAAGGCAAAAAAGATTGGAAGATCATTGCCGAGGACCTCGGTATTCTCGATGAGGGTGTTTATCGCTTGATGCGAAACGTGGGGTATCCCCGCATGAAGGTGTTGGAGTTTGCTTTTGACGGCAACCCCGAGCAGGAATTCAAACCCTCAAATTATGCGGATGACAACTGTGTTGTTTACACGGGTACACACGACAATGCAACCTTTATTGAGTTTTTGCAGGATCTTGACGGAGAAGCGCGTGAGGTGTTCTACAAGGATCTTGTATCCGAGTGTAAAAAAGCAAATAAACGCTTCTATTATTCTCCTTCTCAGCTTGCTGACATCGAAACGATGCAACGCGCACGCGAGGCAACCATTCGCCTCTCTTACGGCAGTTGCGCAAAATATGTGATTCTGCCCTTGCAGGATCTTTTGGGGACGGGCGCTACATCTCGTATGAATACTCCCGGAACTCTCAGCGACCGCAACTGGAGCTGGCGTTATGAGGAAGATGATTTGAAAAATACGCTGGCAGCAAAGCTTGCCCGCATGGTAAAAAAAGCAAACAGATAATACATCGCAAAGGAAATCTCTAAAATCATGGACAAATGGATCAAAACAGTTGAAAAACTTCTCGCGGCAAACAACGGTGTTGATATGCAACACGCAACAACCTCCGAACTTTACCGCGCTGTAAGCCGCGCGACAATGGCAGAAATTGCCGACACGTGGCAAAAATGCAAAGAAGCCCCCCAAAAGAGGGTTGGCTATCTCTCTGCCGAGTTTTTGGTAGGTCGTGCTATTTTTGCAAACCTCTACAACCTCGGCAAACTCGACGAGGTTAAAGCCATTCTTGCAGAACGTGGGGTAGATATTACCGCGTTTGAGGATATCGAGGATGCTGCTCTCGGCAATGGCGGTCTTGGACGCCTTGCCGCTTGCTATCTTGAGTCGGGTGCAACCGTTGGTATTCCGCTTGACGGTTATGGTATTCGTTACCGCTACGGATTGTTCCGCCAAAGCTTTGAGAACGGCTTCCAAAAGGAAAATGCAGACGACTGGCAAAAGCACGGCGACCCTTGGAGTTATCGCAAAGAGGAAGACAGTGTTCTTGTAAAGTTCTCTGACTTTACAACAAAGGCGGTTCCTTACGATATGCCCATCATCGGTTACGGTGGAAAGACCATCAATACTTTGCGCCTGTGGCAGAGTGAACAGCCCGGCAGCTTTGATTTTGCGGCGTTTGACAGTATGCAGATCGACAAGATTGCAAAAGATAACGTGCGTTGTGAAAGCATCAGCTACGCGCTTTACCCCAACGATTCTACCGAAAAGGGAAGAATTCTTCGCCTGCGTCAGGAATATTTCTTTGCATCGGCATCCGTACAGGATTTGATTCGCAAGCACAAGCAAAAGGGACTTCCCATCGAAAAGATCAATGAGCATATCTCTCTTCAACTGAATGATACGCACCCCGTATTCGCCATTCCCGAGTTTATTCGCCTTGTGATGAAAGAGGGAATGAAGTTTGAAAAAGCATTCCTTTTGGCTCGTTCGGTATTTAATTTCACCAACCATACCATTCTCGGTGAGGCGCTTGAACGCTTGGATATGAATCGCGTTCGCAAGCTGCTCCCCGAAATTGCAAGAATTCTCACCAAGATGCAAGCGCGCATTGAGAAGGAATTCCCCGATGGAAAACTCTTCCTTATTAGAGATAACACCGTACATATGGCAAATGTAGCCATTTATGCAGGCAATAAAATCAACGGTGTTGCCGCTCTGCACACCGAAATTTTGAAAGAAAGCACCTTCCGCGATTGGTACGAAGCTTACCCCGAGCGTTTCCTCAACGTTACAAACGGTGTAACACCTCGCCGTTGGCTGGCGCTGTGCAACCCCGAGCTTTCTGCGCTCATCACCGAAAAGATCGGTGACGGCTGGCAAGCAGACCTCGAGCGTCTCAAGGAACTCGAAAAATATGCAGATGATCCCGAGGTGCGTCACGCATTTGCCGAGATCAAGCACATCAAAAAGGTACAACTTTCGGAGTACATTCTCAAAAAAGAGGGTGTTGAACTGCCTCCCGAATTCATTTTTGACGTACAAGCAAAGCGTCTGCATGAATACAAGCGTCAATTGATGAACGCATTTTCTATCCTGTATTATTATTTCCGCATCAAAGAGGGTAAAGAGCCCAACTTTAAGCCGACTGCTTTCATCTTTGGAGCAAAAGCGGCTCCCGCATATTGGAACGCAAAGGGCGTTATCAAATTCATCAACGCCATTGCCGATAAGGTCAACAACGATCCCGAAGTCAACGATAAGCTTCGCGTTGTGTTTGTAACAGATTACAACGTATCCTATGCCGAAAAGATCATGCCGGCAGCAGATATCTCCGAGCAAATCTCTATGGCGGGCATGGAAGCCAGCGGCACGGGCAACATGAAGTTCATGCTCAACGGCACCGTAACCCTTGGTACAATGGACGGTGCAAACGTTGAGATTTGTGAAGAAGCCGGACGCGAAAACGAATACATCTTTGGCGCAACCGTTGAAGAAGTGAAAGAGATCAAACGCGATTACCGTCCTTGGGATATCTACAACAATGATCCCGAGCTGAAGCGAATCGTTGACACACTCGATGACGGCACCTTTGACGATCAGGGTAGTGGAATGTTCCGTTCCGTGAAAGAATCTCTCTTTGGCGGCTGGAGTGCTGACCACTATCTCGTGCTCCGGGACTTCCGCGATTACGTTCGCGTCAAGAGCGAATTGAACCGCGACTACGGCAGTGAGGAGTTCCTTGCAAAATGTGTTCGCAACACGGCAAACGGCGGCAAATTCTCTTCCGACCGCTCCATTCTTGACTACGCGAAAAACGTTTGGAAATTGTAATTCGAAAATTTTCGAAAAAAATCTCAAAAAATTGCGCAATTTGCACAGAACGCGGTTTCAAAATTGTGCATTAGGTAGAAATTCTCAAACTTGCTTGACTTTTTGCCCCATAAGTTGTATAATATAACCATCGGGAACCCCTTGTACGCGATAAAAGGGGTTCCCAAAAAAGGCCTAAGGCCTAAAAAAATCATTAAAAGGAGAAAGACAATGAAAAAGTTCTTATCTGTAATCGCACTGATCATGGCTCTCTCTCTTTCGCTCGCTTGCCTCGCATCTTGCAACTTGTTTGGTAAGCCCGAAGAGACCACTCCCGCCGATGATGCCAACAAGGTAACCGTTAGCTGGTACCAAGGTGGCAAGCTTCTCCACGAAGAGAAGGTTGAAAAAGGCTCCAAGATTACTCCTTGGACTGCTCCCGTAATCGAAGGCAAGGACTTCACCGGCTGGTATGCAGAAGCATCCTTGACCCAAGAGTTCAACTTCGACACCGTTATTAACGAAGACACCGACATTTTTGCTAAGTACACCAGCAACGTATTCGTACAGGACGAAAAGTCCTACTACCTCATCGGTACAGGTTCCGGTGATATGA
>JAZOMJ010000163.1:0-8249 GCA_045653865.1 Eubacteriales bacterium | reverse complement strand
GTGGGGAGTAGACTCGGTAGTCTCGTCGGGAGTAGACTCGGTAGTCTCGTCGGGAGTAGACTCGGTAGTCTCGTCGGGAGTAGACTCGGTAGTCTCGTCGGGAGTAGACTCGGTGGTCTCGTCGGGAGTAGACTCGGTGGTCTCGTCGGGAGTAGTTACTTCGGGAGTTTCTACGGGAGTAGTAACCTCAGGAGTTTCTACAGGAGTGGTTTCTACGGGGATTTCCACGGGAGTGGTTTCCTCAGGCGTAGCTTCCACAGGTGTGGTTTGCGCGGGAGTGGTTTCCGTAGGATTTTCTACGGGAGTGGTTGCCTCAGTAGTAGCATCCGTTGTTGCCGAATCCTTGAAAATGTTCGCACAAGATGCTGTGGAAAGCAAGAGTGCGGCAATCAAGGATACTACAATGAGAAGTTTGAGAATTCTTTTCATTTTTCACCCTCCGAAAATGAATGTAGTATTACCGAATATTACCTCTTAAGGATTTATTCGACATAATTAGTATATCATTCTTTCCCATATTTGTAAAGGGGATTTTCAAATATTTTTATAATATAATATACATTTCTTTTAAAAATAAAACAACATTGTGAGCGTTTTATGAACGCATTGTAAAGGAGAGCGTTTGTTAGAAAAAATAATTCTACAGCCCATCTCATTTATCGCCAAAATATTCCATGCGTTCACGTGATACACTTGACAAATCAAAAAAAGTATGATACAATAATGCAAATACATATCAGTAAGGAGTGATTTTTTTCATGGGTAGCGACAGTATACCTTTATGGATTATCTTTTTTGTTTGTGTTGTGGGTGGCGCATATTTTGCGGCTGCCGAAAGTTCATTTTCGGCGGTTAACAAAATCAAAATCAAGGCACTCGCAGATGATGGAAATAAAAAAGCCCAGGGGGTTATGTATATTCTTGGTAAGTTCGACAAGGCGCTGACAACGCTTCTTCTTGGAAACAACATTACCAAGATTGCAGGTGCTTCGGTGTTTACCATTTTGGCAACCGATATCTTTCGCGAAAAGTTTAACAAAACAGATGCGTTTTTGGATTCGTTTTATTTCTCGATGATTTGTTCCGTTATGAGTACGGTCATCATTTTTTTGTTTAGTGAAATGATTCCCAAAAGCTTTGCAAATGATAGAAGTGAGTCTGTTTCGTTGTCTTTTCAAAGATCGTTACGCTTTTTAATGAGAGTTCTCAAGCCTTTTTCCTCGTTTTTTGGTTTGGTTTCCGACTTTGCTTCAAAGTTGTTTTCTTCTCAAGAGGTCGAGCCATCTATTACAGAGGACGAGCTGACCGAAATTATTGAAACGGCAGAAGAAGAGGGCGTTGTTGACGAAGAGCAAAGTGATATGCTCAAGTCGGCTCTCGAGTTTGCCAAAACAACCGTTGGTGACATTATGACAATGGAAAAAGATATTGATTACATTCGCCTTAGCGCAGAACCGCATGAAATATTGGAAACCATTCGAAAGACCAATCACTCCCGTTTACCCGTAAAGGCAGATAATTCCGAGAGAGTTGTTGGAATTTTGCGTACTCGAACCTATCTCATTGAATATAAAAAGAATCCCAATGTCAAGTTGCGCAGCGTTATGCAACCGCCTTATCGCGTTCGCAAGGATGCGAAAATCGACGAGCTTTTAAACGATATGCGTCAACATAAATTGCAAATTGCTATGGTTTTGGATGGCAAAAAAGTTGTCGGTCTTGTCTCTATTGAAGATATTCTCGAGGAACTTGTCGGAGAAATCTTTGACGAAGAAGACATTGTTGATAAAAATTTCCAAACGCTTGGCGGTAACAAATATATGGTTAACACCCATATGTTGGTTTCAACCGTTTATGAGCGTATGGGAATCGGCCGTGCACCTCGTAATATCGCATCCAAGCCGTTGCTGTCCTTTTTATTGGAAACG
Organism: Eubacteriales bacterium; assembly: GCA_045653865.1. Taxonomy (GTDB): domain Bacteria; phylum Bacillota; class Clostridia; order Oscillospirales; family CAG-272; genus UMGS1865. The sequence goes on along the minus strand of JAZOMJ010000163.1, from coordinate 6,321 downwards.
TTGGGACATCTTCCTGAAGAGGATGAATCTTTCGTTTACAACGATAATATAGAGTTTACTGCCAAAACCTTAGTTGACGGCAGAATTACCGAGGTTCTCATTCACATTCTTGATGAAGACGACATTGCCGAACGCGAATCGGCGCGCTTGAGCGAGGAGGTGAACGTATGACTTTTGCAGAACATTTTGCATATATGTGGTGGGCGTATGTTGTTATTTTTGTTATGATATGCCTCTCCGCTTATTTTTCCGCTTCCGAAATTGCTTTCAACAGTGCCAACAAAATGCGCTTGCGCAAAGCCTTTGAGGGAGGATGTCGCACATCCAAAATCGCCTATGATATTTGTAACAAGTTTACAACATCTCTTTCTGCAATTCTCATTGGTAACAACCTTGCAAACATTGCTATTTCAACCTGCTCAACGCTTATTGTTATCAACCTTTTCAAAGATAACGTTGCGTTGGCATCCGCTATCTCCACCATTCTTATTACCGTAATTATTCTGATTTTCGGTGAGATTGTTCCTAAAATTCTTGCCAAGCAAAACGCCGATACGGTGGTTCGCATTATTGCGATTCCCACACGTATCCTCACCATTATTTTAAGCCCGTTTGTCTTTATTGTTATGGCAATCCTTTTTGTGTTGCGCAAAATGTGGGGAAGTGACCATAAGGACGATGAACCTACCGTTACCGAAGATGAGTTGATTTCGATTATCGATACGGTTGAAGAAGAGGGCGTTATTGACGAGGGGCAAGGTGAGTTGTTGCAATCCACTCTGGATTTTAGCGATACCACTATTGAAAAAATTATGACACCTCGTATCGATTTAACGGCAATTGATATCAACGACGACGAGGAGAAAATCAACGCACTGCTTGCCGACAAAACGCAGTTTTCCCGTTTGCCGGTTTATCAGGATAGCATTGATAATATCGTGGGCGTTTTATCGCTTACACGTTATTACAAAGCAACACTTGATGAGGAAAAACCCAATATTCGCTCCATGCTTCTCAAACCCTGTAAGCTGCATAAAACCATGAAATTACCCGCAGCATTGGCGAAATTGAGAGAAGCAAAAATGCACATGGCTGTTGTTATCGACGAGTACGGCGGAACACTTGGTATTGTTACTATGGAAGATATTTTGGAACAACTTGTTGGTGATATTTGGGATGATACCGACGTTATCATCACTGAATGTATCGCAACCGGAGAAAACACCTATGAAGTTATGGGTGATATGAACATCGACGATTTCTTTGAAGAAATTGAGTTTGTTAAGCCCGAAAGCTTTACCTGTGAATACATTACCATGGGTGGATGGGCGATTGAAATGCTGGATGCAGATCCTCACGTGGGAGACAGTTTCCGCTACGAAAACATTTTTGTCATCGTTGCACAAATGGATGAAGAGCGTGTAACCAAGCTGACGGTTTGGGTGGAATCCACAGAGAATACCGAAAATACATTCGATTGATTTTTGCAAATTGCAAATCGCAAGGTGCATCTTGAAGCGGTGTGTTACAGTATGCATTGGAAGCTCTTGTCACATTAAAGGTTCCCGTCAAGTAGTTGAACAACTTCAAAAGCTGATTGCAGAAAACAACAATTAATTGTTCAAGTTTGTGTTGGTTCCTCCTGCCATCTCAAGGGTTCTGGAGAAATCGTTAATTTGTTTGAAAATGCCATTGCAGAGCATCACGTCGAGGATGAAGTCATCCTCACCGGTAGCTTTTGCATCGGCAAGTGTAATCGCGTAGGTGTTAGCGTTCAAGTCAACGATGATGTACACGTTGGCGTGACCACCGAAAATTTTAGAGAATTCTTTAAGACGAACATTTTGGACGTGATTGAGAGAGAGAGGAAGTGAGCGATATGTCTAACATCCCGATTACGGGAATCACCTTTTTCATGTTTTCAGTTTTTGCAATTATTGCAGTAGGTTTTGCCTTGGGACGCATCACTGTTAAGGGGATTTCTCTTGGCGATGCAGGCGTGTTTATTGTTGCACTTCTGTTTGGATGCTTGTTCTACAAGGATCTCGAAGCCCAACTCCCTGCATACACCGAAAAGGCACTCAAAATTGTTGAAAATCTTGGCTTGATCTTGTTTGTTACCTCGGTCGGCTTTATTGCAGGACCCAAATTCTTCGGCAACTTCAAAAAGAATTTCAAGTCTTATGTTGTTTTGGCTTTGGTTGTCGTTCTGATGGGCGGTCTTACCGCTGTAGGATGCATCTTTTTCGGCCGTGGTGTCATGGGCGAGACCAACCACGAGGAGTTTACAGCAATGGTTGTAGGGCTTCTCTCGGGTGCTCTGACCTCCACGCCTGCCTTTTCTGCGGCAAAGGCAACCGTTGACGCTTCCTACGAGGGAGCGGTATCGGTAGGGCACGGCATTGCGTATATCTTTGGCGTGGTCGGCATTGTGCTCTTTATGCAAATCATTCCCAAGCTTTCCCACGCGGATATGGAGTTGGAACGTCAAAAGCTTGCAGAGGCTTTTGGGGATGGCGAAAAGGAATCCCGAACAGAAAAGAAGCGTTCGTTCTTAAACATCGACAGTCACGGCTTTGGAGCGTTTGCATTGGCGGCGATCGTGGGAGTGTTTGTCGGTATGATTAAAATTCCTTTAACTGCGCAAGGACTTTCCGGCACTTGTTTTTCGCTCACCACCACGGGTGGATGTCTTTTGAGCTCTCTCGTGTTCGGACATTTTGCACACGTTGGTCCCATCAACGTAACCCCCGAGGAATCCACGCTCAAAATTTTCAAGGCGATGGGCTTAACTTTCTTTTTGGTGGGTGCCGGCATCGCGGGCGGTGCCGAGTTTGTTGAACTGTTTAAGTTCAGTTATTTTATTTACGGCGTTGTTATGACCACAATACCCCTGACGTTTGGCTTTATTTTTGCAAAGTACGTGCTCAAGTTCAGTCTGCTCAACAACCTCGGTTCTTTGTCGGGAGCAAGAACAAGTACGCCGGCACTGGGAACCCTCATTGGTGTTGCCAAAACCGATGACGTTGCCGCAGCCTATGCAGCAACCTATCCCATCGCCCTGATTGCGGTCGTTCTTGTTTCGCAATTCTTAGTTGTTTTGTTCTAAGTATAATAGAAAAAGCACCTTGAAAACGGTAGGTTTTCAAGGTGCTTTTTCTATTAGATTTGCTTTTCACAATTGAAAATTCAATTTTGGGAAGTCGTATTTCGATATTTCCGCGGTGTTGTATCAAATTTTTCGCCAAAGATGCGGTGAAAATAGCTTTTGTTTTCGTAACCGACGGCAATGGCGATTTCTTCAACCGAAAGGGTGGTGTTCTTCAACAGGAACGCCGCCTGCGAAAGTCGCTTTTCCTGCAAATGCTCGGTGTAGGTTTTTCCCGTTCGATTTTTAATCTCGTGGCTCAGCCAATAAAAATCGTAATGCAACAGTTTTGCCGCCTCACTTAAGCTCCCGTCGCGGTAGTTTTCTTCTATGTAGCGAAAAATATCCATAATTGCCGCATCCTCACGGCTCTCGTGCGAGAGCTTATCGGTGTGGTTTAACAACTGCATAAAGAGTAGTCCCATGGTAGTTTGATTGATGTTTCTTTTATTCGCTGTGTTGTTAATCAGCGTCCATATGAGGTTCTCAATCAAATTTTGAATGGGGAGAACGCTTGCCACCTGAAAGTGCAAATATCCTTGATAATGGTTGTCAAAAAGCGAACGGATGAGAAAGTTTTTCAAGGGTGTTTCCTCGGCACCAAGCATTTCAAGGGTCTTGTCAAAAAATGCGGGCTGAATGATAAAGTTGATGGCGATGTCATCCTCGCCTGCCGGCAAAATTTCTTGTTTTGCGTTCTGTCCGAGAAAGAGAAGCTCGCCCTCCCTTAAAAGAATTTCTCTTCCGTTAATGACGTGCGTGGTCTTGCCCGAACACATATAAACCGCCTCAATATAATCGTGCGTATGCTCGGGGAAGTGAACAAAGCGCGTGTGTTTTCTTACGCTAATCAATTTTCCATCAACAAGGAGCTTTTTTGAGCGGATAATATTGCCACCTGTTGTGGTATAAATGCTTTTATCCACACCCTCACCGCGCAAAATGGCGCGTTCTTCTTCGGTTATGGGGGTTAATTGATTGTATATCTCTTGATTTATCATAAAATCACCTCGCTTTATTGTAACACAGCCACCCCAAAAAGTCAATACAAATCAGGACACTTTTTTGAGCAAATGGTGTCCTTTTATTTTCTCCAAAAACGTGATATCATTATAATAGATACGTGTGAAAGGAGCAGGGCTTTTGAAATATTATTTAGCAATTGATATTGGCGCATCCTCGGGCAGACACATCATCGGCTGGCGAGAGGGTGACGAGATACAAACAAAAGAGATTTACCGTTTTCCAAACGGAGTAACTAAGCAAAACGGACATCTTGTTTGGGATATCGATGCACTTTTTCAAAGCATTTTGGAGGGCATCGGCGAGGCTTTCAAGCAGTATCCCAAAATCGAAAGTCTTTCCATCGACACTTGGGGCGTCGACTACGTTTTGTTGAATGAGGATAGAGAAATCTATCCCGTATACGCATATCGCGACCAAAGAACCGAGGCGGTGATTCCCAAGGTTCACGAAAAGATACCTTTTGGAGAGCTTTATAGCAGAGTGGGTTGTCAGTTCCAGCCCTTTAACAGCATTTATCAGCTTTATGATGATAAATTGAATGGCAGATTAGAGGAAGCCACCGATATGCTGATGATTCCCGAATATTTGATGTGGAAGCTTTCGGGTGTTAAGGCAAGGGAATACACCAACGCCACCACCACGGGTATGGTGAATGGGGAGTTTGATATGGAAATTGTGAGACGTTTGGGATATCCCGAACATCTCTTCCCAAAACTCTTGCAACCGAAAACGATTCTTGGAAATTTGCTTCCCGAAATTGCAAAACAAGTTGGCGGTAATACCCGCGTTGTGCTTTGCGCAACACACGATACCGCATCCGCGGTTGAGGGCATTCCCATGGAAGAGAACAGCCCATATATTTCGTCTGGCACGTGGTCGCTTTTGGGCGTCAAAACAGAAAAGCCCATCACCGATAAGGGAAGTGAAGAGGCAAACTACTCCAACGAGGGTGGCGTAGGGTATAACCGCTACCAAAAAAACATAATGGGTATGTGGATTGTAAACGAGCTGCAACGAGAGCTGTGCCCCGACACACCTTTTTCCGAAATTGTAAAAATGGCAGAACAAAGCCAATGCAATGCGGTTTTGGATGCAAACGCCCCCACCTTATTGGCGCCCGAGAGTATGCGTGCGGCTTTTGACGGTCTTGTTGACGGACTGACAGAGACAGCCGATTATTTCTCCTGCGCATACAAAAGCTTGGCGCAGAGCTACAAACAAGCCATCGATGAGCTGGAAGCAAACACGGGTACAAAATACGAAAAGCTTTATATTGTTGGCGGTGGTGCTAAAAACGCATTCCTCAATCGCTTAACCGAGGAAGCGACGGGGAAACAAGTAATCGCACTCCCCATTGAGGCAACCGCCCTTGGAAATTTGAAAATACAAATGGAGATAGAAAAATGAGTTATAGTGAAGCAAAAGCAAAATACGCACAATACGGCATCGATGCCGAAAAAGCCATTCAAACCTTGCAAAGCGTTTGCATTTCCGTTCATTGCTGGCAAGGCGACGACGTTGTCGGCTTTGACTCCAAAGAGGCACTTTCGGGCGGTATTCAAGCAACGGGCAACTATCCCGGCAGAGCAAGAAATTCCGAAGAATTGATGGCGGACTACGATAAAGCATTCTCGCTCATCGGTGGCAAAAAGAAGCTCAATCTGCACGCCTGCTACGCCATTTTTGAGGATGGGGAAGCAGCCGACAGAGACGCCCTTGCGCCCCGTCACTTTGCCAAATGGGTCGCCTTTGCCAAAGAGAGAAATTTGGGCATTGATTTCAATCCCACATTCTTCTCTCACCCCATGGTAAAAGATGGACTTACTTTGTCATCTCCCGACGAAAAGGTGCGCAAGTTTTGGGTCAACCACGGCATTGCCTGCCTCAAAATTGCAGAATATTTTGCCGAAGAAACCGGCATTCCCAGTGTGATGAACATTTGGATTCCCGATGGGTATAAGGATATCCCCACCGATAGACTTTCGCCAAGAGCGAGATTTAAAGCATCCTTGGATGAAATTTTGGATACCCCCTACGACAAATCCAAGGTCTATGTAACCCTCGAATCCAAGGTATTTGGCATCGGCTTGGAAAGCTACACCGTAGGCAGTGCAGAGTTTTGCCTCTCCTATTCCAACAGCAAGGGC
>JAZOMJ010000162.1:0-1657 GCA_045653865.1 Eubacteriales bacterium | reverse complement strand
CCAAGATCTGTTTTGGTGTGGATGCTGACGGTAAGCCCATCATCAAACAATTCTCGGGTAAAACAGAAGCCATCGCCAAGAAGAAGCTTCGCGATTTTAAGAAGAGCATAGATTATGTAGAAAAAACCATTCCAAGTCCTTACAACATTTTCATTTTTTCTTGACAAACTTGCCAAACGGTTGTATAATGTGATTAACAGTTCGTTTTTGCGAACAAATCGTTCTCCTATGTATTCGCAAAAGCGAATACATAGAAGGAATGATAGTTCGCTTTTGCGAACAATTAAAACATAGGAAACTCGACTGTATTATGGAAGGACCTTAGGGGAGGGGAAAGATATGGAATACATAACCGTCAAGCAAGCCGCACAAAAGTGGGGGGTTACGCCTCGGCGCGTACAAATTTTGTGTGCTGATAACAGAATAAAGGGGGCCTACCGCTTTGGCAAGTCGTGGATGATTCCCGTGCGTGCGGTACTGCCGAATGCGAGAAAAAAAGAGGATGAGCCAACGCTTCCCATGCCGCGCAAAAGTCCTTTCCTTGATATGACCGATCTTTACAACCGCGCAGGTGGAGCTGATGAATGCAATGAGATGCTTGTTAACAACCCTGAAGCGTACGCACTTTTTGAGGCCTCTATTGCTTACCGCCGCGGCGATATCAATAAGGTTTACGATCACGCCAGATATTTTTTGGGAGCTCGTTCCGGCTTTTATGCCATTCTTGGTGGCGGTATGCTATTGGCTTTGTGCGCTATGTGGCGCGGTGATATTACGCTTTGGAACGAGGCAAAAAGGCATATCTTAGAGGCACCGCACACTACCGAGGAGGAACGAGAGATCATTTCGCTTTCGTTGGCGATTATCGATAGCTCTGTTTATGACAACAAAGACTACCCCGAATGGTTCACAATTGGCAATTTTGAGGCACTTCCTGCCGATTCGCACCCTGCAGCAAAGGTTTTTTACGTTAAGTATTTGTATATGGGGGCATTTGCTTTAGCATCAAAACAACTCTCTCTTGAGGGGGCAACCGGACTTTCCTTAATGCGCATGATCCCCAATACAATTGAGCCGCTGATTACGCAAGCGGTGGTTGATAAAACTGTTCTCCCCGAAATTCTTTTACGCCTATCCTGTGCGGTGGCGTATTACAACGCGGGAATGAGAGAACGTGCCCTTTTACACATCGATAAAGCCGTGGCTCTTGCTCTTAAGGATAAGCTTTACGGTACTTTGACAGAATATGTGCGCCATTTTGACGGTCTTTTGGAGGAACGAATTGCGCTTGTAGATCCTGCTGCCGTTGATGTTATCAGGGCCTTGTATGCCACCTACAGTGTAGGTTGGTCAACGCTCTCGGGTAAGATTCGCAACCGCTATATTGCAACCAACCTTACCGAAAGAGAGAGGGAGGTTGCAAAGCTGACCGCTTTTGGATTCAAAACGCAGGAAATTGCTTCCATGCTGTATCTTTCCGAGTCTACTATCAAGCAAACCGTTACAAGAGTGCTCAACAAAACGGGACTTACCGAAAAAGGAGAGCTTTATTGCATCCTTTAAGGTTGCCAAAATAACCCTTTTTTGCTATCGAAAGGACAAAATTATTTGCCCGAGAAAGTTTTTGGGGGGCGTTCACAAAATCAAACAAATCCTG
>JAZOMJ010000161.1:0-3627 GCA_045653865.1 Eubacteriales bacterium | reverse complement strand
TATTGGGGAGGGCTACTCCCGTGACCGTGCACGTGACGAGCTCCCGCAGTCAGCGGCAGGGAAAACGGTTATGACCACCGAGCCTAAGTTTATTCCCGAAGAAGCTGTTCCGGTTGTATTGGAGGACAACGCACAAATGCGTGTGCGTATGATTGACTGTGTCGGGTATCTTATTCCCGATGCAATGGGAACGATTGAGAATGGTCAGCCGCGTATGGTGCGCACCCCTTGGAGGGAAGAGCCAATGCCGTTCTCCGAGGCGGCAGAAATGGGTACGCACAAGGTTATCACCGAGCATTCCACCATTGGCATGCTCATCACAACCGATGGTAGTATTGGTGATATTAAGCGTGATGCTTATATTGAAGCAGAAGAGCGCATTGTGGGTGAACTGAAAGCACTTGGAAAGCCCTTTGCTATCATTCTAAACTCTGCAAAACCCGAGGGCGAAGCCGCACGTGCGCTTGCTTATGAATTGGAAGAAAAGTATGGTGTTCCCGTAGCACTTGTCAGTTGTCTCGACCTCGATGCCGAGGATATCCGCCACATTTTGGGGCTTGTTTTGGAAGAATTTCCGGTAACCGAAATCAATATTCAATGTCCCGAGTGGATGCGTGCATTGGATGCGCACCACCGCATTCGCACGGCTATTCGCACATCTGTTTGCCGCTGTGCCGAAAACATCAAACGCGCGGGAGATGTAAAATCTGCGTTTGATGCGATGGCAGAAAACGAATATGTTGAGCGTGCAAACATCGATATTTTAGACCTTGGTACGGGTAAGGCAACTATTTCGCTTGCTATGAGGGATGGTTTATACTATGATATCATCAGCGAACTGACGGGTTTTGCCGTGAACAGCGAAGAAGAACTCATCACACTTTTGCGCGACCTTTCGATTATGAAAGAAAAGTACGATAAGGTTGCCAAAGCCTTGGAGGCTGTGAACGAACGTGGTTACGGAATTGTTATGCCTGATGTGGAGGATTTGCGCTTGGAAGAGCCGCAAATTGTCAAGCAAGCAGGTGGCTATGGTGTCAAACTTCGTGCGGCGGCACAGTCTGTGCATATGATTCGCGCCAACATCGCCGCCGAAATCAATCCTATGGTTGGAACAGAACAACAATCCGAGGATATGGTTCGTTATCTTCTCAAAGAATTTGAAGAAGATCCCAAGAGCATTTGGGGCTCGAATTTGTTTGGCAAATCTCTTTACGAGCTTATCAACGAGGGACTCCACAACAAACTCGAACATATGCCCGAAGAATCGCGCAAAAAGCTTTCCGTAACGCTTGAGCGCATCATCAACGAGGGTAGCAACGGTTTGATTTGTATCCTCCTTTAAAAAACAAAATGCAGGAAAGATTTTCTGTTTGGAAATGTTTCCTGCGTTTTTTTTTCGATGAAAAACCTAAAAAATGCAAGCAAACCAGTTTTTTTTGAAGAAAAGCATTGACAAGAACTCGATTTAAGGATATACTATTCTAAGTATAGCATTTTGATTGATATCCGAAGGGGAGTTTTATGAAAGTAAAAAAGAGTGGTATGCGTACCAAAAGAAATGGAATATTCAACAGCATATTATGTGTCTTTCAAGGTCTCCTTGTTGGTATGGGAGCGGTTGTTCCCGGTGCCATTGGTGGCGTTTTGAGCGTTGCCTTTGGTTATTATGAACCCATAATGGAGTTGATCGTTAGCCCCAAACAATCCATCAAAAAGAATTATCGACGCTTTATTCCGTTTGTGATTGGTTGGTTGACAAGTTTTGTACTTTTGGCAAAGGCAGTCGAGGTACTGTTTGCTGCCGATACTTCCATTACTTTAATGCTGTTTTACGGTTTGATTTGCGGTACTCTCCCCGAACTGATCAAAACTTCGGAGAAGAGAGATTCAACCACAAGAAAAAGCTGGACGCCAATGGTTCTTTCACTCGCCTTGGCATATTTTGCATTTTTTACAATTGAAAATAGTGGAAGTGTTACCGTCGCCCCCTCTTTTTGGAGTTATTTGCTTTGCGGATTTTTGTGGGGATTGAGCTTGATTATTCCCGGACTTGCTTCTTCGGGAATTATGATTTATCTTGGCCTTTATGAGCCGATGAATGCCGGAATCGGTTCGATTGATTTTTCGGTTATTTTGCCTCTGCTTTTGGGTGTGGCTATTAGCGTTTTGTCATTTGCAAGACTTGTTAATATGCTGCTAAAAAAGCACTATAGCCTTATTTCTCGTATGATTTTGGGATTTGTAACGGCATCTACTTTAATGATTTTGCCGACTTCTTTTTCCAGCATCAAGAGATTGATCGCATCGCTGATTTGCTTTTTCGGTGGATTTGCTTTAACGCGTATCATGGACAAAGCAGGGAGCAAACAAAAACAAAAAAAACAACTACAAGAGAACTAAAAAATATTCAAATAAAAGGGGCTGTCTCAATTTGATGCAGAAGGCGAGATCGGCCTATCGTCGCCGTACTAAGGTACGGCAGAGAGGTCGAGCGCGACTAAAAAGCCACATAAAAACGAAGAAATCCGTCGAATTTTTCTCGGCGGATTTCAACATTTTTATCAAATTGCTACAAAACTTAATGAAATTTGGGTTGTCTTATTCGCGTGGCTTTTGTTCTGCGCTAAGTGAGACAGCCCCTTTTTTGTTGCCTTGTTAAAATTGAAGACCTGCTTCCTTCATTTCTGCCACGATTGTAGCTTTTTCTGCATCGGAGTAACGCTTCATGGGGAAGGTTGCATTGCCAACGGCGTAGCCTTGTGCTTCGAGTACAGCCTTTGCCGCAGGAATGATTTTGTAATTCAGGAGTACCGAAATGATACGAATGGCACGGGTTTGATACTCGCGAGCGGTCTCCAAGTCACCTTTCATAAAGTTATCGTAAATACCGCGAATGATATCAAACATAAAGTTGTATGTGGTTCCAATGCCACCGTCGGCACCTGCCGAAAGACCCATTAAAAGCATTTCATCGGGACCGTTGATAATGTTCATTTCGCCCTTTGTCAAATCCCGCAAGCGCATCATTTGATAATAATCCGAGCTTGTCCACTTAATTGCCGTTACGTTGTCAATTTCAAACATTTTTGCGGCAATGTCTGCATTGATGTGGAAGCCTGCGGCAGGATTGTAATAAATCATCATCGGTATTGATACTGCATTGGCAAGCTTTTTATAGTAGTTGTAAACATCGTCCTTGTCATAGGAGAAGAACAGGGGAGGGGTAGCTGAAATTGCTGCCGCACCAACCTTTTCGGCGTGCTTTGCCAAGCGGATAGCATCTTCAAAATTGCCCGATGCTACCTGAACGATGCAGGGCTTGCGACCGCCAACGGTCTTAATGGCTTCTTCGGCAAGTACCATACGTTGTTCGGGATCGATTGCAATGCCTTCGCCCGTAGCACCGCAGAGATAAAAGCCGTCAGCACCCTTTGCCAACAGATCATTGAGCAGTTGGTTGAGTACGGGAATGTTTATGTTTTCGTTGGCATCGAGAGGGGATACCAGAGCAGGCATAACGCCCTTAAATTTCATCATTTTCTATTCTCCATTTCTGTTGCAAGATTACAGCGGGGTCATCAGGTTCAAGGTGTGCATAAAAGACGGTTAAAAGACTTCCGTCCT
>JAZOMJ010000160.1:0-1590 GCA_045653865.1 Eubacteriales bacterium | reverse complement strand
CCTGCTCTTGGGGGACGTGTGGTGGCAGATACCGAGTAAGCAAAATTTTCGCGGCGCATCAGTTCCTCGCGCACCGTACTCTTTCCGCTACCCGAGGGTGCGGAAATGACAATCAATAATCCTTTTTGCATCGTCCGTCTCCTTTTCAGCTGTCGCTTTCCGCATCGAGAGCATCCTCATCAGCGGCGTTGTTTTCCAATCGGTTGGCGATTTTTTCGGGAGTGAGCGCCGAGAGAACGACGTGCTCCGAATCGGTAATGATAATGGTGCGTGTGCGACGACCGCAGGTGACGTCAATCGCTCTGCCATCGTCTTTTGCATCCTGCACCAAACGCTTCATGGGCGCGGAATCGGGGCTTGCCAAAACGGTGATGCGTTCAGCTGCCACCATATTTCCAAAGCCGACGTTAATAAACTTCATTGTTTGCCGCTCCTTTGGAATTACTCAAGATTTTGTATCTGTTCGCGAATCTTTTCAAGCTCGCACTTGACGTCTACCACAAGATGCGCAATTTGTGCATCGGAGCACTTGGAGCCCGTGGTGTTGATTTCGCGGTTCATTTCTTGCATTAGGAAGTCGAGCTTGCGACCGACAGGCTCACCCGAGGAAAGAATTTCCTCAAACGCGCCAAAGTGCGTGCGCAAACGAACCATTTCTTCATCCACAGCAACCTTGTCGGCGTGAATGGCGCACTCGGTGAGCAATCTTGTTTCATCGGGCGTGATTTGGCAATCCTGAAGCGCTTCGCGGATGCGTTCGGCAAGTCGCTCGCGATAGGTGGAAACGTCGGCCAAGGAAAGCTCCTCGATGCGTTCCACAATCGTTTTGATGTTCTCCATTTTGCCTCGCAAGTCTTGGGCAAGTCTCTCGCCCTCGCGTTCGCGAACCGTCAGGAAGGTGTCAACTGCTTTTGAGAGAACGGCAAGCACTCTTTCCCAATCGTGTTCGATGTCCTCATCGGGCTTTTTGATTTGGAAAATATCGTGATTGCGGGCTACGCTCATCACAGAGATGTCATCGCGCAAGCCGTATTTATCGCGCAGAGTGTAAAGCGCATTCAAATACCCTTGCAGATATCCCTCATCGGCGGTGATTTCTACACTGCCGGAGTCCATAACTTCCACCGAGATCCAAACATCCACCTTGCCACGCGTAACACCGCGGCTCATCAGGTAAGGCTTGACGCGCTCTTCGAGATAACCGTAAGCGCGACTGATCTTGGCGGTACAATCCAAAAATCGGCTGTTGACCGACTTGATTTCAACCGTAATATCCAAGCCCTCTACCGTCTCGCGGCAACGGCCGAATCCTGTCATACTGCGGATCATACCAAAACTCCTCTCAAAAAAAGACTATACATTATTATTTTACCGCATTTCAAAATAAAAGTCAACCCTTTTTGAAAGTTTTATATATGAAATATATAAATTTGCGAAGAATGGGGGGGCGTGCTGTGGGGGAACTTTTGAAAAAGTTCCCCCACACCCCCTCAAAACTTTCCTAACAGTTTTCAAAAACAAATTCGTTACACACCGAATAGACAGTCGGCGCGAACACAAGGTTCGCTTTTGCTGTCGCTATTTTGTAGG
>JAZOMJ010000159.1:0-12242 GCA_045653865.1 Eubacteriales bacterium | reverse complement strand
AATAAATGTGGTATTATATTTAGGCATGAAATTGCATACAATTAAATTATGACCCATTAGCTCAGATGGCAGAGCACATGACTTTTAATCATGGTGTCCGGAGTTCGACTCTCCGATGGGTCACCAAAAAAGAAGGTCAGGTTCCACGTTGTGGAACCTGACCTTCTTTTTTGATACTTTCTTTCAAGAGTCAAACTCCTACAAATTTTCGCAAGCGAAAATTTGTTAGAACCTGCGCTACCGTGTCTGCGGTATAATGCTAAATGAAAGCGCAGGTTTGAGTTCTGACTCTCCGATGCCGGCGCGCGCTTGAGTTCTGACTCCCCGATAAAAACAATCCCTCAGTCAGCCATTCGGCTGACAGCTCCCTTTACACAAGGGAGCCTTTGGATTAGATTGCTTTCGCTCCTTTGGTTCTAACTTTTCGATGGATGTTACTTGTTAGAACCAACCCTTCCGTCATTTTCTTGCGAAAATGCCATCGAAGCAATTGCTTGCAATTGCGGGGCGCTTGTCGCCTGCCCTTCTGCACAGGGGAGGCTTTATAGTAGTTCTCACAAAACAAAACGACAGAGATTTGATTTCTCTGTCATTTTGTTGTTTTTATTATATCGGTGTTTTGCGGATTCTCTTTTTCATTTTGGTGAGGTCTTTCAGCATTTTGAGGGTGTCGCGGATGATGCGAACCTTGGATTCGCCGTGGTTGATAACCTTTACGGGGATTTCAACAATCTTCATCTTCATCTTGACAGCCCAAAGGATGGCTTCAAAGTCGAATGCGAAGCCGTTGACCTCGCAACGGGAAAAGATTTTTTCGGTTGCCTTGCCCGTGAATGCCTTGCATCCGCACTGCGAGTCGGAAAGCTTAAAGCCACCTGCAATGCAGAGCACCTTAATGTAAACCTTGGACATGATTTTGCGCAGAAGCGTATAGCCCTCGTAGCCCGATTTATCGAGATTGCGGGAACCGATTACCATATCGGCATCGGGGTTTGCTTCAAATGCGTCGGCTACCTTTTTGACAACTTCAACGCCATAAGCAAGGTCGGCATCGGTGAACATTCTCACGTCTCCCGTAGCCGCCAGCATTGCGGTGCGCACTGCGCAACCCTTGCCTTGGTTCTTTTCGTAGCCGATAACGCGAACATTGGGCAAATTCAAGGCACGAACGGTTTCATCGCAACCGTCTTTGCTACCGTCGCTGCAAAAAACAACTTCGTAGTCCTCAAAATTTGCTTGCATATAATCGGAAAGCGTTTTTGCACTTTGTGCGATTACACGATTTTCATTATACATGGGAATACAAACCGAAATTTTCATTGTAAATCTCCTTTTTTGTAAGTAAAAATATCAAAGTCAAGTTCTGTTGTAAGGGATTGAATGGCATTCAACTTTGCGCGGTCTGCCTCGGATGTGCGCCAATAATACGGGGTCATTGAGAACAGCGCATCAATGGCTTCTCTGCCCTCCACTGTTACTGTGTAAGTCAAGCGACGGCGGTTGAGCTCTTGCATACCTGTTGGCAGGTCGGCTCTGCCGGGATTGAGATAGGGGTTTTCGTAGAGCACTTGTTTGAGCCCTATTAAGTGTCGCTCTCCTGCTCCTACGAGGATGAGGTAGCCATCCTTTTTGAGCACGCGGCAAAACTCGCTCTCACAGCAAGGTGCAAACAAATTGGTAACGGCATCGCAGGTTTCATCCCCTACGGGGAGCGTAAAGATGCTTCCCACCGCAAAAGCGGCATTGGTTGCGCTTTGTTTTGCCTGCTTTGCCGCAGAATCGATGCCTGCGCGCGAAAGATCTACGCCCAAAACCGCGCGATTCTCGTTTGCCATTCGATTGGTATAATACCCCTCTCCGCAACCTGCATCGAGGACTGTTTTGGCATCGAGTTCTTGCAAAATGCGGTTGATTTCATCGGAAAGCGGCTGATAGTAACCTGCATTCAAAAACAGTTTGCGTGCGCTCACGGCATCGCGCAAATCTCCCTCTCCGTCGCAGGGGCGCGTGAGGTTGAGATATCCGCTGCGGGCAAAATCGTAAGAATGCGTGCGCGCCCCCGTGCAGCGGCAAGACTTGCCGCTTTCATCCGCCTGCATTGCGGCAGAGCATATGGGGCAACGCAACATTGAGAGATGTGCATCTTTCACTGTCATTCCTCCAAGAGTTGTATCGTTTCGATTCCGTTTTGTTCGGGATCAAAAATATCAAGCTCAAACCAGAAGGTAGAACCTTGTCCGATTTGGCTTTCTACACCGTACGGTGCGTTGTGAAGTTCGAGAACGCCTTTTACAATCGAAAGTCCCAAGCCCGTGCCGATCATAGCACGGCGGTGAACCTTATCAACTTTATAATAGCGATCCCAAATTTGCGAAATTTGGTCGTCCTCAATTCCGTTACCCGTATCTGTTACGCTGATGCGGACGCGTCCGTCGCGCACAGATTGCTTTACCGCAACCGAGAGATCTTCACCTGTGTAGTTTATGGCGTTGTTAATTAGGTTATACAACACCTGCAAAATCATGGAATGGTCGGCAAAAACCGTGGCGCGCGAGTTGGCTTCAAAGGTGATGTGATAGCCTTGATGTGCCGTAAAGGCATCATAACGCTTCATAACCTCCTCCACCGCGGCGGTGAGGTCAAATGCTTCAAAAACGGTTTTGCGTGAACCGGATTGGATTTTAGAAAGATCCAAAAGGTCGCTGACAAGTTCGGAGAGGCGCGTGGTTTCGTCGATAACAACCTGAATATTCTCGGCGGTGTTTTCACCGGGGATGTCGCGCATAACCTCGCCATATCCTTTAATCATTGTTAAAGGTGTGCGCAAATCGTGCGAAATGTTGGCAATGAGTTCCTTTTGCAATCGGTCAAGGCGAGAAAGCTCGCAAGCCGCATAGTTGAGCGTTTCGGCAAGCTCGTGAGTTTCGCGATAGCCCTCGCCCGAAAATTCAACGTCATATTTTCCGTGCGCCAACTGCTTTGCCGCCTCGTTCATTTTTACAAGCGGCGAAGAAATGTGACGGTAAAGGTAAAATACCAAAACACTTGCGCAAACAAGCAAAATGGCAGTAATCCAAAAAGACTGCGTTTTCAAAATTTGCACGGTGGAATCAGGCGGTTGCAAATTGGCATTCAGAATAATGAGATAATCTCCCCCTTGCCCCGCACCCTTTACATATTCCAAGTGCAGCAAGCGAATATTGGTTGCATTTGTTTGAGGCGCCTCTTTGTTCTCTCTTAGAGGAGGAAAAGGCCATTTTCGACTATCCACTTCGAGTCCGCCAAGCGTAAATCTGCCGGTGAAGCTTCCCTCGTTTTCGGCAGCCTTTTTGCAAAGCTGTAAAATTTGCTCTGAGGGCAAGGTAACACCTGCTTGACCTGTGGCGTCAACGCTGACAATACGTGAAATTTTCTCGCCGTCAATGCGGTAAATCGCCACACTCATAACGCCATCTAAGGCTTGGTCATATGCGTGCGTTCCAAGGTCATCTTGTCCGAGATAGTGTGTCAGCGTTTGCGCTCCGCGCGCCAATTCACGACGCTTTACATACTCGTAAAAGTTGTTGAGCAAATAAACCTGAAAGACCCACATAACCATAATGGCAATGGCAACAAAGATGGCAAAATAAACAATCAGCTTCCAGCGGATGCTGAATCCTTCTCTTCTTTTCTTGTTTTTTGCTATCATAAATCCTCAAAGCGGTAGCCCACGCCGCGCAATGTAACGATACAATTGCTGTATCGACCAAGACTTTTACGAAGAAGCTTAATGTGCGTATCCAGTGTACGGGCATCGCCATAGAAATCATAGCCCCATACCTCGCACAGAAGCTTTTCGCGAGAGAGCGCAATGTTTCGGTTGGCAAGCAAATAGAAGAACAAATCGTATTCTTTGGGCGACATTTCGATGCGCTCACCGTCAATATAAACGATTCGTGCGGTAACGTCGGCACGCAAGCCTCCATTATCCAACTCGATTACAACATTGGGCTTTGGTGCTGCCACGTCTGTTGCTTGCGTGTTTTTCACGCGCCTCATAATAGCTTCGATACGCAGGGTCAACTCCTTGGGAGAGAAAGGCTTGACAACGTAATCGTCAACGCCAACTTCAAAACCGTTGATGCGGTCATATTCTTCGCCGCGAGCGGAGAGCATAATGATGGGCGTTTGCGAAATTTTACGAATCTCGCGGCATGCCGAAAAACCATCCAACTCGGGCATCATAATGTCCATAATAATTAGGTCATATTCATTTTTGCGGCAGAGCAGGACGGCTTCCATTCCGTCCCCTGCCTCGGTGACAGTGTGGCCGTCAAACTCTGCATATTTGCGAATGATCGACCGAATTCTCGATTCGTCATCCACAACCAAAATATGATACATTCGATCTCATTCCTTTCTGAAACATCTTTATATTTTCGCCTTTTGCTATTAGGCTACTAAAATTGTAATACGAAAATGTGATAACCACTTGACGGAGCAAGAAAAAAATATTGAAAAATGGAGAGATATCTTGCTTTTTGGACAATATTTTGCTATAATAGTGTTATTGTAAGTATATTATAGCACAAAAAGTCGGAAAGAAAAAGATATGTTTGAAATTTTGTTGAAATTTTTGCAAAAAAAGAATATTGACTGTGTGGGGGCGTTGCCGCTTTCGGCTTGCCGTGTGATTCGCCCCTATCTTTTGGAGCGCGCAAATATTCAAAACGGAACGGTCTTTGTGCTGGCAGTTCCCTACTTTACCCAAGCGTGCGAGGATTCCAAAAGATCGATTTCGGCTTATGCAGTCTCTCGCGATTACCATCTTTTTTTCAAAGAACTTTTCGACGAGCTTATTCCCTACCTTAAAGAGCACTATCCCACGGCACACTTTGCCGCCTTTGCCGACCACTCCCCCATCAGCGAGTTGCATGCCGCGGCTCGCGCAGGGCTCGGTGTGATTGGCAAAAATGGGCTTCTCTTGACACCAAAATACGGCTCCTATGTCTTTTTGGGTGAAGTTATTACAGATATCGAATTTTCTTGCCAAGAGCAAAAGGTTACGTTCTGCCAAGATTGCGGTGCCTGCAGTGCCGCTTGCCCCTCGGTAGTCAGCGAAAAAAGTCTTTGCCTTTCGGCACTCTCTCAAAAAAAGGGAGAATTGACCGAAAAAGAACAAGAAATTCTCTCTTCGACGGGTACCGTTTGGGGATGCGACAGATGCCAAGAATGTTGTCCCTACAATCTGCACGCCAAAGAGAGCGGCAGTATCTATTCGCCCATTCCGTTTTTTAATGAAAATGCGATCTCCTCTCCATCGGTTGAGGATTTTGAAAGCATGTCGGATGAGGATTTTGCAGGGCGCGCGTATTCTTGGCGCGGTCGCGAGGTCATTGTGCGCAATTTAAAATTATGCAAGAAAGGAGACACATCATGCTAAAACTCATTTGCGGCCCCTCGGGTGCCGGCAAAACCGAATATTTGACAAACTGCATTGAAGCAGACATCGGTGCGGGTGTGCGCTCTTTTTTGCTCATTCCCGAACAGCAAGCCTACATCAGCGAACGCAACCTTGCACAGAGACTGCCCAAAAACGCGGGACTGTTTTTTGAGGTTGTCAGTTTTTCGGGTCTTGCCGAAAAGGTGTTTTGTGAGTATGGCGGTGTGACTGCCGAATCGGTTAGCAGTGCGGTTTCCTCCCTTTTGATGTGGCACACACTCTCAACACTCTCCCCTCTTTTGGAGCAATACGGCAAGAGTGCCGAGGGAGATTTGACACTGACAAACTTAATGCTTTCGGCGGTTGCCGAAATGCGTGCCTGCGGCGTGAACGCGCAAGCCTTGGAAGATGCCGCCGCGCAAATGGAAAGCGGCTCTGCTCTGCAAAAAAAGCTTTCGGATTTGGCGCTGATTGATGCCGCCTACCACGCAAAAATTGAGGAATGCTTTGGCGCTGACCCATCGGACAAGCTTTTGCGCCTCTCGGCTCTTTTGCAAAAACACCGTTATTTTGAAAATTGCAATGTTTATATAGACTCCTTTACCAGCTTTACCGTGCCAGAATACGCGGTACTGTTGCAAATGCTGATGCAAGCCAACAGTGTCACGGTTTCGCTTTGCACCGACGGTGCAAACTCCAAGCTCCCGCACTTTTTGTCGGTGAGTGACACGGTGCGTCAGCTCTCCCACCTTGCCGACCGCTCGGACGTGCCTTGCGAAAAGATTACTTTGCGAGCAAAAAATCAACAAAAGCCGCAGGCTCTTGCCGTTTTGGAAGAAAATTTGTGGCGTTTTTCGGCAAGTCAATCGCATCTTGCGGACGATCCCTCTGTGCGTTTGCACATTGCCGCCAACATTTATGAGGAAGCCGAAGCCGCCGCCTTGCAGATTTGCGAGTTGGTGGTAGGCGGCATGCGCTACGGCGACATTGCCGTTGTTGTGCGTGACCTCGATGCTTACCGCGGTATTTTGGATGCGGCATTGGAAAGACACGGCATTCCCTACTTTTTTTCTGACAGAACCGACCTTGCATCCAAGCCTATCTTTCGCCTTATTTTGTCGGCATTGCGTGCTGTGAGCCGCAACTGGCGACAAAGTGACATCATCGCGCTCCTCAAAACCGGACTTTGCGGAACAGAATTGCGCGATGCGGCAATGTTTGAAGAATACGTTGAAACCTGGCACATTGGCGGTCGTCGCTTTTTGGATGACGTTTGGAGTATGAACCCCGATGGACTGACCACCGAACGCTCCCCCCGTGCCGAGGAAATTCTCGATGCCGCCAACCGTGTGCGTCGCCGTTTGATGCTGCCGCTCTCGGCTCTTTCGGCATCTCTGCGCGCATCCCGCCGTCTTGAGGACCGCTGTCGCGCTTTATATGAATATCTCTCTGCCATCGAGTTGCCAACAGTATTGGCATCTCGTGCAAAAGAAGAATTGGCACTCGGTCAAGTACGCGAAGCAAGTGAAAGTTTGCGTTTGTATTCCACCTTGCTCGAAACCCTGACCTCGCTTTGCCGTCTGCTCCCCGATTGCGAGCTCTCTATTGAAGAGTTTATTGCCGCGCTGACTTTGGTGTTTGGCAATGCCGACCTCGGCTCTATTCCCACCACGCAAGATACCGTTGTTATCGGTTCTGCCGACACCTTGCGCGTCGAGAACGTACGTGCATCTATTTTGTTGGGTCTGTGCGAGGGTGAATTCCCCCGTGCCGTGAGTGATGACGGCATTTTGACCGAAGCCGACAAGGAAACACTGGAAGCGTATGGCGTGATTTTGCAATCTCGCGAAAGATTGCGTTCCTCCGAGGAATTGTTCTACGTCTATCGCGCTATGAGCAAGCCGACAGAATCCTTGTCGCTCTTTACACACGCAAAACAAACCGACGGCTCAGCATGCACTCCCTCTTTGGCGTTCAATCGCGTGGCTTTTCTGCTTGATAAAAAGCCTGAGGTCATCGACTTTGGCGAAATCCGTCGCGCGCGTGCGCTTTCTTTCGACGAAGACACACAAAAGCCTTTGCAAGCTCCTGCCACGGAAGAGCGCGTTGCTCTGCGCCTCTCGCAATCCAAAATTCAAGCCTTTGTGCTCTGTCCTTACCGTTATTTTAGTACCTATTCGCTCAAACTCAGAGAAAGAAAAGACTCGCAACCGAGTTATGCCGATGACGGTACGTTCTTGCACTACGTATTTGAGCACTTTTTGCGCGCCTCCCTTGGCGAGGATGGCAAATTGACACTTCCCCCACCGCAAGAGGTAGAACCGCTTGCCGACCGCATCATTGCAGAATACGTGGGCGAGGTTTGTCCCTTCCCCATGGAGAGCATGGACAACCGCCTGCTCCATTTGTATGCGCGTTTGCGCCGACTTGCCCTGAAAATGCTACACGAAATTTTGGGTGAGATTCGCACAAGCTTGTTTGTGCCCACCTATTTTGAAAAAGGCATCGGCACGCGTGACGAGGGCAGTTTGCCGCCCGTACGTTTGACTTTGCAAAACGGCTCTACCGTTCTTCTCAGCGGCAAAATTGACCGCGTGGACATCTACAAAAACGAAGAAAAACTTTACTTCCGCGTTGTGGACTACAAGAGCGGAAAGCATACTTTTTCGATTGATGAGGTACGTTCGGGCATGGATATTCAGCTCATACTGTATCTCTTTGCCCTATTGGGCGCTATGCCAAACACCACTCCCGCAGGTGCGGAGTATCTCTTTGCATCTAACGAAAAAGGCATTACCGAAATCAAGCGCAGTGGCTTGCTTCTTGACGATGAAGCCGTAAATGCCGCTGTAAACGGAGAAAGCGAAGTGGTTTATACCAAGGGTTTGACCAAACAAACGCTTGAGGAAATGGAAAAGTTGCAGAACGAAATGAAAAATGCCGTTCTCTCGGTTGCCGAGCGAATTCTATCGGGTGAAGCGCAAAAAACGCCCAGCGAAAAGGCTTGCGCATTTTGCCCTGTTCGCGCGGATTGCAACCGCGCATATCACCGCTGAAAGGAGTTTATTTGATGGGTAGAACCTGGACCCCCTCGCAAGAGGCTGCTATGTCGCTTGACGGCAAAACCTTGCTCGTATCTGCCGCCGCAGGATCGGGTAAAACGAGTGTGCTCACCGAGCGCATCATTCGTAAACTAACCGATAAAGAAAACCCTGCCGATCTCTCCCGTATGCTGATTGTCACCTTTACCCGTGCCGCCGCCGCAGAGCTCAAAGGCAGAATTGCCAAGGCCCTGACCGATGCAATGGCAACCGATCCCGAAAACGCACATCTTTCGCGTCAACTCTTTTTGCTTGGCAGTGCGCAAATTTCTACTATTGACGCATTCTTTCAAAAAGCGGTGCGCGCCAATTTTGAGCGACTCTCGCTCCCTGCCTCTTTCCGTATGGCAGATACGAGCGAAGTCCTCCCCATTGCCGCCGAAATTATGGACGGACTCCTGGAAGAATACTACGATCGCTATTCGACGGCAGTCAATGCGCAAAACGCTCCCTTTGCAAAACTACAAAACAATCCGTTTGCCCAAACGCTTGACAATTTGATGTCGGGGCGTAGCGACGGCAAGCTTGGCGCCACCTTGCGTGAGTTTTTGCAAAAATTTTCGGCAGAGCCCGAGGGCGTTGCCATTCTTGGCAGATTTGCCAAGGAATTGGATGCGGCGGCAAATGCCGAATATTTTACAACCACCTACGGTACGGTTGTGCGCAATTATCTTGACGATTTGTTTGTGGGATATCTCTCTTTTTTACAAACGGTCAAGGCGCATTTAGAGTCCGCCCCAGATATGTCTGCCAAGTTCTTTGGTATTGTAGAAAACGATGTAAATTATTGCAAAGCCATGAAAAAGGCTCTTGACGAGGGCAATTATACACGTGCACGCGAGGTGGCGTTCTCCTTTGTCAGCGGTCGTTTCCCTACCTCAAAAGAGAAAACAAACGAAATTATCGCCTACCAAGAGTGGCGCACAAAGTTTAAAAACGAGATTACCAAGCGCGTGCAAGAGTTTCTTGCTTACCCTGCCGACGTCATTTCGGAGCAGATGCGTCGCACGGCTCTGCCTGCCCAAATTCTTTGGCGTTTTTACAGTGAGTACACCGCTCGTTTGCTTAGTGAAAAGCTTGAGCGCGGCTTGTTGGAGTTTGACGACGTGCGCGCAATGCTCTATCGCCTCCTCACAGATGAGAGCAGCAATCCCACTCCCTTTGCCAATGAATTGGCATCTTCTTATGATGCCGTTTACATTGACGAGTACCAAGACGTAGACTATTTGCAGGATCGCATCTTCTCGCTCATCGGGCAAAACCGTCGCTTTATGGTTGGTGACATTAAGCAAAGCATTTACGGTTTTCGCGGCAGCGAACCCTCAATTTTTGCAGGCTATCGACGTCAAATGCCGCTCCATACCGCTCCCGATGCCGAAAGCTCTGACGGTATTTGCGTGTTTATGTCCGAAAACTTCCGTTGCGATCAGCCTGTTATCGATTTTGCAAACAAGGTTTGTGCGTTCCTTTTTTCCGCTTGTGAAAATACGGTGGGATATCGACCGCAAGACGATCTTGTTTGCTCAAAATCCAAGGATGGTATCACTGCTCCCGAACATCCCATGCCGGTGACACTTGCGCTCTTTGATGCGCCCCCTCGCAAAAAGGGAAAAGCCGATGATGAGGATGATGCCGAGGATATTCGCGAGGAAGCCGTTTGGGTTGCCGCCGAGATTTCTCGCCTTTTGCGCGAAGAAAAGCTAGATAACGGCTCCCCCATTCGCCCCTCTGACATCGCCATTTTGGTGCGCAACAAAAATCACGGTGCAACCTACACCGATGAATTGACACGCTTGGGCATTCCCGTACTTTCGCCAACCGCCACAGACATGGCACAAGATCCCCTGCTTTATGACATGCTGAATATGCTCAAAAGTGTGGACAACCCGTGGCGCGATTTGCCTCTTTCGGAATTTTTGCTCTCCCCCATTGGTGGGTTTGATTTGGAAGAGGTCAGCGAAGTTCGCGCGTCTGCCGAGGCTTCCAATGCCCTTTACGATGCCCTTTTGACGGTTGCCGAGGATGAAACCCATCCGCTTGCCGCAAAATGCTCTGCCACGATTGCTTGGTTGGACGAAGCGCGTCGCTTGGCAGACACACAACCTGCCGATCGCTTTTTGCGCCTGCTCTATCAAGATGACAGACTCTCGCATCTTTCGGATAAACCGGTGCTGCTCTATCTTTACGAGCAAGCACGCATCTATCAAAAAAATGCCTTTTGCGGTCTTTACGGATTTCTCTCGCATTTTGCAAAACTGCTTGAGGGCGACAAGCTCTCTGCCGAGGGCTTTGGCACCGCCGAGGATGCCGTTACCGTTATGACCGTTCACCATTCCAAGGGCTTGGAATTCCCCGTTGTCTTTTTGGCATCGACGGGGTCCCCCTTTAACAAGGATGACATTAAGAAAAACCTGCTCTATCACCGCGAAGTCGGCATTGCTTGCAAACTTTATGACGAGGTATCGGGCAATTTGGAAGAAACTGCTCTGCGTGCGGCTCTTTGCCTCAAAGTTGACCAAGAGCAAGTGGAAGAATCCATTCGCACGCTCTACGTTGCTCTCACCCGTGCAAGAGAGAGAATGTACGTCAGCGGTACGCTTGCCGGCAAATGGGAAACGGCTATGACAAATGCATCCCTCATTCGCAGAGGTAACCGCGCATCCATTTTGGGTGCCTCGAATATGCTTTCTTGGATTTTGGCGGCTCTATATGAGGGCGGAAGCATAGCCGAAGATTTGCCCGTGAGAGTTCTCCATCCCATCTTTGGTGAGGTGGAACGCGGATTGCCGATGTCAAGTGAAGCAAAAACATCCGAGGTGGAATGTACATTCTCGCCCGTGGCACAACGCTATGCCGCTATTTACCGCGCAAAAGAGGAGATGCAATATCCTTATCTGTTCCTGCAAGGGCTTCCCGCAAAAGCCGCGGCATCAAAACTCAGCAACAATTTGTTGGATACGCTCTCGGACGAGGCTGACGCGGAAGGTGCCCTTTTGGCGCAAATTGAACTTTTGCAAAACGCCACACCGCCTTTTGATAGCCTGCTCAAAGCACAAGAGCGACCGAGCGCCACCGAAATTGGTAGCGCTACACACGCATTTTTGCAATTTTGCAACTATGAGCGCTTGATGCAAACCTCGCCCGAGGAAGAAGCCGAGCGCTTGGTTGCCGACGGCTTTATGAGCCGCCGTGCGGCAGATATTTTGCATTTTGCCCAACTCAAAACCTTTTGCAAGAGTGATTTGATGGCTTTGATTGGGTCTGCCGATAAAGTGCAACGCGAGTTGAAGTTCGGTATTCTCACACCGATGCGCACGCTCACACAAAATGAAGAACTTGCCAAAAAGCTTGGGGAGGAAACCTTGTTTGTGCAAGGATCTATTGACCTGCTTTTGACAATGCCCGACGGTCGCCTGATTTTGGTTGACTACAAAACCGACCGCATCAGTGAAGAAGAGCGCGCCAATCCCTCGCTCCTTGCCAAGCGACTCAAGGAACGCCACGGACATCAGCTCTCTTGCTATGCCGAGGCAATTCACGATTTGCTTGGAAAGGCTCCCGACGAAATGCGGATTTATTCCCTGCCTCTCGGGGCGAGTTTAATCATTTAACAAAAAGGGCTGTCTCACTTAGCGCAGAACAAAAGCCACATAAAAAAAGGAAGAAACCCACCGATTTTTGTCGGTGGGTTTCAACATTATATTGGTTTGTTGAAAATT
>JAZOMJ010000158.1:0-7523 GCA_045653865.1 Eubacteriales bacterium | reverse complement strand
AAATGCACAACTCAAAGATTTTGCGTCACTCGCAGCTATGTGACACTCTCTGTAAAAACCTATACTTAAGTTGGCGAACTTTATCATCGCATTCTGCATAGAATTATATCATATTTTTTTGCGTTTTGCAAGAGATTTTTGAAAAAAAGATGAAAAAAAGATAAAAAGAAGGGTTGACTTGCGGTCAACCCTTCAAAATCTGATTTCACTTCTCTTATTGAACCTTATCCCATGCAACTGTGGGGAAGTCAGTAAAAATAGAAACGTACTTATCTTGACTACTGAGATAGTAGTAATGATTTTCGAAATAATCGGTAACTGTTGCATTGGTAAAGAGGTCAGGTACATAATAGTCGGAAGTCAAACCGGTAAGCAGTTCGCTATTGCAAACGGATGCGGTTTGGTTGAAGAGTACGGGAACAACAGGCAAATCTGTGAGGAGAAGTTCCTCAGCTTTGTGCAAAAGAACTGCCTTTTGAGCCTTCCAACTATCCACATTTGTTGTGGGGGTAATGCCATACTTTTCGTAAACTGCCGCAACGGTATCGTAAACTGCTTGGAATTCTTCCTTGTTCTCATAAAGATTCAAGAAATCGCTATCGTTGTTTCTGTCAAGACTTGCAAAATAGGGGATGTAGTAAACAGCTTCTATCAAGTTGTTATATTCCTCACTGTCATAACCGGTGCGATTGGGAACGAGGTGATAGTTTTCCATATCTACTGCCATACCGGAGAAAGCTTTTGCAAAGTTGGAAAGTACCGAGTAAGCATCAGGAGTGAAAGCGGTATAGTCGAATGCAACAACCTCAAAATTGTTGCGTGTGATAGACTCTATAAACAAGTCATCACAAATATCCTTAGATACTGCGTTGCTGATGTCATTGGGTCTGTCAGCAGAAACAAGCGCTTTCAAAACGTCATTATTTTCAATGGTCAAGCCTTCCTTAATAGATACGTTGAAACCGAGTGCTTTCCAGCTTTCAGCAATCATACGGGTCGCAGTGATGTGCGCTTGATTGTAACTTGCAACGCTGATAGAGAAGGAGTAGTTAGTGGGATCAATGTTCAAAGTTGCAAGCAAATTCTTTGCTTCTTCCAAATTTGCAGTAGAAGAGATCAAAGAGTTGTTTGCATTGTCGCGGAACATTTTTGCGTTTTTGCCAACACCCGCTTCGGCTACACCATAAGGAACAAGTCCGGTAGCAACTCTGCCGAATACTACTGCATCAGCGATTGCTTGACGGTCAATTGCCAAAGAAAGTGCTTTGCGTACCTCTTGGTTTGCAAACAAAAGGGAGCCGGTATCGGTGCCATCGTTGATGATAGCATTTTGGTTAAAGAAGAGGGAGAACGTGGACATTGTGTCACGCAAAGTAACATTTTGCATAACAGTGCTGTTCTTGTCTCCGCGCATGGAGCAGGGGATATCACCAAGATAGAAGATGTGACCGTTCTTGAACTCTTCTTCAAGTTCCGCATTGCTCATACGGCAGTTTACTACCAAACGGTAGGGGGTAACAACTTTGTCGATTGCATCTTCTTCGGGGTCACGGTAATATTGATTGTTACGATCCAAAATGAAAGTGGAAAGTCTCTTAACAGAAGAGTAAGAGGTTTTGGAAAGAGGCTTGCCTGCTGCATCCAAATCGTAATCATCTGTTACGAGATATTGCTCAACAAAAGGATCTTCGCTATCGTTAGCAATGACCATGTTGTTCTTGTCAACATTTACATAGCGAGTTTTGCCAAGCTTAAAGGGACCACTGCAAATCATTGTAGAACCCTTCTTAGCCCAGTCAGCATCTTTTTCTACATGGCTCTCCGGCAGGGGAGCGGTAGCAATGCTTGTCAAGGTCAAAAGGAAAGCGTCAACATCAATGGGGCCTTCAAAGTAAACGGTGAGCATGGTCAAGGAGTTTGCTTCAACGCCAATATCGTCAATCGAAACTTCGCCTTCCTTAGCTGCGCGTGCATTTTTAATATCGAAGAGAAGAGAAGCTGCCTCAAAACTGTTGTTGGGACTCAGCAAACGCTTCCAAGCATACAAAACATTTTCGGTGGTAACGGGGTCCTTGTTACTCCAGCAGGTGTTTTTCAGGGTCATTACCATTTTGTATTCATCCTTTATGGGGTTTTCGATGTACTCATATTCGTCAACCAAACCATTTTGAATTTTGCCGTCGCTGTCCAACTTAAACATGGTTTCAAACAGCAAGCTTACAATTTCGCGTGCGCTTGCATTGTAGTATGCATAAGCGGGGTCGAAGTTGTAAATCTCGTCCGACAAATACATAGAGATTACGGGTCCCAAGTCATCTTCGTTACGATTTGCACAAGAAGAGAAGATGGGGATCATCATCAGTACACACAAAAGGAGTGCAATGATTTTTTTGAGCATGGTAAAAACCTCCTCTGTTAGAAAGAAAATAAAACCTTCGTGCACATAGCACGGCATATACTCCTATATTATATACTATTTCACTCTGTATTTCAAGTGTTTTTTTGCATTTTTGATGTATATTTTGTTAATTTTTTTGCCAACTTAAGGGTAAAAAAGAAGATAACTGAGGAGATGTAAAAATGAATGATGTTACCAGAAGCGATCTCGCTTGTGAAATTGCGGCAAACGGAAGAGAAATTTGTGCCGGTGCTGAATGGAAAATAAGAGAAGTGGCAGGGTTTTCAATTAGTGAATTGATCGTGATTACCAAAGAGGCTGCCCAAACGATTGGTAAGCCGTGCGGACGGTATCTTACGGTTGAATGTGGCAGAATCGATCGGTTAAGTGATGGCGATCACCGGGCTCTTGCGCACCTTTTGGCAGGGGAACTTCGCGGCACGGTGCAACGTCTCACACACAAGCTTGTTAACAGCAATCTTTCGGTTTTTGTAGCGGGATTGGGCAATGCGGATCTGACTCCCGATTCCATCGGACCTCAAACAATGCACAGATTGACCGCAACAAGGCATTTGAGACAATACGAAAAGGAAATTTATCGATCTTCAGGTTGCTCTTCGCTTTCTGCCCTTGCGCCCGGAGTACTGGGGCAGACAGGTATTGAAACATCGGAACTTTTGCTTGGAGCCGTCAATGCTACGCATCCGGATGCGATGATTGTTATTGATGCCCTTGCCGCGCGCAGTTGTGACCGTGTTTGTGCCACCATTCAGCTCTCTGATGCGGGAATTGAGCCGGGATCGGGAATTGGGAATCATCGACGCGAAATCACTTACAAAAGTATGGGCGTTCCTGTAATTGCACTGGGAGTTCCAACAGTTGTCAATTCCGCAACGCTTGTTTGGGATGCACTCCGTGAAGCGGGAATGGAGGAGGACGATTTGCGTTTGCAAAAAGTTTTGGAAAGAGGCAAAAACTTTTATGTTTCTCTCAAGGAGAGCGATTTGATTTGCGAGAAGGTCGCGCAACTTTTTGCGCGTGCCATTGGACTTGCCTTTACAGAAGGTTTTATGGAAGCGGAATAAGCGGACAGCCCGAGGCATAGAATGGGATGACAATGAAAACCGAGGAGGAACAACGATGGAACGTCATCCCATTTTGGCATCTATGCCCACTACCGAGCAACGAATTTCGCTTTCTCCAAAGCCATTTCGAAAATCCAGACACTTTGGCGCATTTCTGATTTGCTGTGCACTTTTTGTTGCGGGATTTGCCCTAACAGCACTTTGGAAGAATGTTGAGGGGAATTTTTTAGGAAATCAAGAGGAAACAACTGTTTTGCAGGATACAACCACAGCACCCAATATCATCATTCCAAGCGAACCTGATATTTCTCAACCAATTATCATTCCCGAGGGAGCCGTTCCTATCGTTACGCAGGATCTCTCACACTTGGGGCAGGGAATCGGATACTTGAATAACGAAACCTTTTATTCTCCCAATGTCAATGCGCTTCTTGAGTTGGATATTACAACTCCTATGGTGGAAGAGCCTTTGGTGCTGGTTTTGCATACGCATACAAGCGAGGGGTATCTTGCTGATGTCAGCACTTATTTCGGGGGAGACATTGGTGAGATTACATATACCAAAAACGAAGAACAAAATATGTTGGCAGTAGGCAAAGCGTTTGTTTTGGCGCTCAAAGAAAACGGCATCACCGCCATTCATTGCACGGTGATGCACGATGAGTCGGGGCTTTCGGGTTCTTACGAGAGAGCCGCCGCGAGTATACAATTTTTTTTGGAGCATTATCCAAGCATCCGTTATGTGGTTGACCTTCATCGCGATGCCATCCTAACCTCTGAGGGAGAGTATGTTCGTGCCGTTACCGAGGTGGATGGAAAATCAGTTGCACAAATTCTTCCCGTAGTGGGGAGTAATGCAGGAGGATGGAAGCATGACGATTGGGAAGGAAACCTTGCACTCGCCTTGCAATTGAGAGAAATGCTCAATCAAAACAATACCGCACTTTGCCGTCCCGTCATGTTGCGCAACTCCACCTATAATCAAGAAATGGCCCCCTACGCAATCCTTTTGGAGATTGGTACAGGAGCCAATTCGATTGATGAAGCGATAGCGGCGGCAACCCTTGCCGGAGAGGTGTTTGCCAAAGTGATTTTATCTCATTGACGGCGCAAACAAAGAACTTCAACACCAATCAGAAGCATACCCAAAACAAGGCCTGCGCCAAGGCTGAGAGAACCGATTTCTACTGCGCCAATAACACCTACAAAACCGATAAGGCACACTCCAAAACCGAATGCGCGTGCTACAACGCGAGTGCGCTCGCAGGTTAAAAAAGCAAGGATTACAGAGAGGGCGGCGAGCAATGCATCAGCCGCTTTTCTCATTTTAGAGGGGTTTGTTCTTACATTGAAATAGTCACCAAAAATATCGTTATTGGAATAAATACGTTCATTGTTTTGATAAGAAATGTTCATTTTATACCTCGCAAATCCAAAAATGGAACTTTTGTAAGCGTATTATAACATACATTCTGGCATTTGTCAATACCTTTTTTCCAAAAAAAGAAAAATATTTTCAAAAACCCCTTTACAAAATGGAAAAGTCGTGTTATAATAATATCGTAATCGGAAAAAGGAGGCTTATTATGGAGTCTTATCTTGATAGAATTAAATTGATGAAAAACGAAAAAAAGATGACCAACGAACAACTCTCGGAGCGCACAGGAATTCCGCTTGGAACCTTGAGCAAAATCTTGGCGGGCATGAGTGACTCTCCCAAACTTTCCAACATTGTTTCCATTTGCAACGCCTTGGATTGTTCGGTGGAATACATCGTCAGCGGCACGCCCGAGAACACCAACAACTACACTTTGAGTGGGGAAGAAATTCGTATGATCGAGTCTTACCGCGAGCTGGATTCCTTTGGCCGTGACTTGGTAGAAACCGTTATATATAAGGAAGCACAACGTGCGGCAGCATCGGTAGTTCCCGCACCGCAAACCGCGCCTTCCGGCAACGAACGCACAAGCGCGCGCATCCTACCTACCATGCGTCCGCAAGGTCGCTATGCGGGCGAGGTTGTTCGCACAGGCAAGCGTCCTATCCTTTTGTATGAGCTTCCCGTTTCGGCAGGTGTCGGTGTCTATCTCGATGAGGCAGAAGCCGAGAGCATCAACATTCCCGACAACGATAAAACTGCCGATGCTGACTACGCTCTGCGTATCAGTGGCAATAGTATGGAGCCCAAATATCGCGATGGGGACATCCTCCTTGTGCGCAATGCCGATAGCATCGACGTTGGCGAGCTCGGCATCTTCCTTTTGGATGGTTGCGGCTTTTTCAAGGTGTTTGGCGGCGACCGTTTGCTCTCTCTCAACCCCAGCTACGGTCCTATTCTCCTCAAAGATTTTGCCGACGTACAATGCAAGGGTCAAGTGGTTGGCAAGCTGAAGCGCAAATAATATTAAGGTAGGGCAGAACATGCACGAAAATCATAGACAAAGAATGATGGAGCGGTGCCAAAAGACGGGCTTTGATTCTTTTGCCGATCACGAAATTTTGGAAATGCTGCTCTATTACTCCAAACCGAGATGTGACACCAACGAAACTGCGCATCTTTTGCTCGAGCATTTCGGGCGTATCGACGGTGTGTTTGAAGCCACGCCCGAGGAACTGACGCAAATCGATGGCATAGGTCAGCATAGTGCTATACTTATGCAACTCATTCGTGAGTCGGCTCGTCGCTATACCAAAGCGGTTTTGCAAAATCGCAAACGCTTTTCGCACATTCGCGAGGTAGCCGAATACGCAAGCGCTTGCTTTGTTGGCGCAACAAGCGAGCAGCTCTACCTGTTTTTGTTCAATAACGGCATGGAAATGATGGATTCGGTGCTCCTGACCACGGGAGCTATCAACAGTGCCGAAATTCCCACGCGACTTATGCTCGAAAAGGCGATTTATAAAAAGGCAGCTTGTGCGGTTTTGGCGCATAACCATCCGCACGGCTTGGCGGTACCGTCCGATGCCGACATTCAACTCACTTATCACGCTGCAGAGGTGTTGGGGCTTCTCAACATTCCCCTCCTTGAGCATTTGGTATTTGCCGAAAACCGTTACGCCTGTATTATGAAGAACCATTATCGCCTTGGCGTAAGTGCTTCCATTCCGGGCTTTGCACAACAAAACTCTTTCCTTGTGGATATGAATTCCTTTTTAGATATCGCAGATGAGGATTGTGTCATCCCCGACCCGTTTGAAGAAGCAGAAGCAAAAAAGAATGCCAAAATGCAAGCTGAATAAGAAAAAACAACCGCAAAACGGCAGTTTTGCGGTTGTTTTATTGCTTTTTGAGGTGTTTATCCCACAACGGCTGGCTTTTTCTTGGTTTTGATTTGGTTTTTGATATCAAAACCGTATTGCGCAGAAGAACCGAGCGAGGTTTCAATGCGGAGCAAGCGGTTGTATTTTGCTACGCGCTCACTGCGGCAGGGAGCACCGGTCTTAATCAGGTGAGCACCAACGGCAACCGAAAGGTCGGCAAGCGTGGTATCCTCGGTTTCACCACTGCGGTGAGAGGGGATATAGCCGTATCCTGCATTTTTTGCAGCGGTAATTACGTTCAAGGTTTCGGTCAAACTGCCAATTTGGTTGGGCTTGATGAGAATGGCATTTGCCGCACCGCGACGAATACCCTCGCAAAGACGTTTTTCGTTGGTAACAAACAAATCGTCGCCAACCAAAAGGATTTTCTCTCCCAGACGCTCGGTCAAGGTTTTCCAACCGTCAAAATCGCGTTGGTCAAGACCGTCTTCCATCGAAAAAATCGGATATTTTGCGGCAAGTCTCTCCCAATAAGCAATCAAATCGGGTTGATTGTATTCCTTGTGGCGCTTGGGCATGCGATAAACACCGTCTTCAGTGTACCACTCACTCGCGGCACAGTCGAGTGCAATTTTGACGTGATCGGTGTCATAACCGCTCTCTGTAATAGCACGGCAAATAAGTTCAAGGGCTTCTTCATCGTCAGAGAGATTGGGGGCAAAGCCGCCCTCGTCGCCAACGGTAGAAGCATATCCTTGCGAACGCAAAATTTTGCCAAG
>JAZOMJ010000157.1:0-2089 GCA_045653865.1 Eubacteriales bacterium | reverse complement strand
CCCCCGGGCACGTGGATTTTTCTGCCGAGGCAGAACGCACGCTCACACTCCTTGTCTACGCTATTTTGGTGGTAAGGGCCTCTGACCGTGTGCAAAATCACACGCGTACGCTTTGGCAACTGTTGGACTATTACCAGGTTCCCACTTTCCTTTTTGTTAACAAAACCGATATTTCCATCAAACTTGCCGAGGAAACAGAAGAAGAACTTGCGCGCACGCTCTCCCCTCGTTGTGTAGCATTCCACGAGGCACAAACCGATGCCGAACGGGACGAGAAACTGGCAATGGCAGACGAGGAATTTTTGGAATCCTTCTCCGCAGGAGACCCCATTACCGACGAAGACATTGCCGCGGCAGTTTCGGAGCGTCGGCTTTTCCCTACTCTGTTCGGCTCTGCTCTGCGCCTGACGGGAGTGGAACATCTTTTGCACACGCTCGACCGTTTTACCCTCGCTCCCCTTTATGAAAATGCCGAATTTGGCGCACGTGTGTTCAAAATCGCACGCGACGGCAACACAAGATTGACCTATCTCAAAATCACGGGTGGCACGCTCTGCGCACGTGATGAGCTTTCCTACCTTGCCGCCGACGGACAAATCATACGCGAAAAAATCAATCAAATTCGCCTCTATTCGGGCGAAAAATTCGAGCAGGTCGACACCGCAACCGTTGGTGAAATTTGCGCGGTTGTCGGTCTCTCTGCAACCTACGCAGGTCTTGGTCTTGGCTTTGAGAGCGATGCAGGTCGCCCCGTGCTCGAGCCCGTACTTTCCTATCGCATCTCCCTCCCCGACGGATGCGACCCAATGCTCTACTTTCCTCGCCTGAAAGAGTTGGAAGAGGAAGAACCCTCCCTGCACCTGTATTGGAACAGCGAGCTCGGTCAAATCGAAGCACGCTTGATGGGTGAGGTACAAATCGAACTTTTGCGCCGCCTTATTTTGGATCGTTTTGGCATTGACTGCCAACTCGACACAGGCAAAATTCTATACAAAGAAAAACCCGCGGCACGCTCGCTTGGCATTGGTCATTTTGAGCCCTTGCGCCACTATGCCGAGGTACAACTCCTCATCGAGCCGCGCCCTGCGGGCTCGGGACTCTCGTTTGACGTCCACCTGCCGCCCAACGCGCTGGATTTGAATTGGCAACGCCTCATTCTTTTCAATTTGTATGAAAAAGTCCACCGCGGAACCCTGACGGGTGCGGTGCTGACCGATGCAAAAATCACGCTTGTTGCGGCACGTGCACACCTAAAACACACCGAGGGCGGTGATTTTCGCGAGGCAACCTTGCGCGCGGTTCGTCAAGGATTGATGCAATCGGGTTGCGTTTTGCTTGAACCTTACTACAAATTCCGCATCGATCTCCCCTCCTCTTTTGTGGGGCGTGCTATGTCGGATTTGCAAATGCGTGCGGCAACCTTTGCTATTGAGGGCACCGAGGGCGAGAGAACCGTCATTGTCGGTCGCGCTCCCGTTGCAACACTTCACGATTATCCGCGCGAGCTCATCGCCTTTACGCGTGGCGAGGGGCATATTTCCTGCACGTCTGACGGTTACGAAGCCTGCCACAACCAAGAGGAAGTGGTTGCCGCCGCCAATTATGACCCCACCGCCGACCTTGAAAACACACCGCACTCTGTTTTTTGCGAGCACGGTGCCGGTTTTGTGGTGCCTTGGAATGAGGTGGAGGCATACAAGCACATCGATGCCGAAGTATCGCTTACCGAAAGTGCCGAACGCATTTTGCCCGCTCCACGCAAGCTTGCCAACAAATATCGGCTCAGCGATGACGAAATCGAAGCCTTGATGTTGCGCTCTTTTGGCCCCATTCGCCGCCGTCAATATGGCGAAAAACGTGTCAACACCGCCAAAGAAGAGAAAAAACGCCCCCACAAAAAGCCCCTGCCGCAAAAGCATATGGTGATTGTGGATGGCTACAACGTTATTTGGGCGTGGGACTCCTTGCGCGAGGTGGCAGAGTTTAGTTTGGAAAAGGCACGAGAGACGCTGATGGACATTTTGAGCAACTACGTCGCCTTTACCAAAACCGAGCTCACACTTGTGTTTGACGCCTACCTGGTGCCCGA
>JAZOMJ010000156.1:0-2772 GCA_045653865.1 Eubacteriales bacterium | reverse complement strand
TCTTCCTAAGACCGCTTGGCCTCCGACTTGGTGTCGGTTTCGTTGGTTTCTTTTTTGCCCTTGCCGGCTTTCTTTTCGGCTTTTGCACGCTTGGCGGCTTCTTTCTTTTCCTGCTCCTCACGCGCTTTTTCTTGGTTCAGGTCGGGGTAGTGTGCCTCCAGCAACACCTGCACCGCGTTTTTGAGGTAGGATGACATTGCCGAAAGCGAAAGCAGAAATACCAAAAAATCCTCTTCGTTATCAAGATTCAATTTGGCTTCGTCAACAAATTTGGAAACACCTGCAACGGTTGCCGCTCGCTCGTCCTCTTTGATGGCAAGATAACGCGTGTAAATTTCTTCAAGCGTTGCCGCGTTATATTCGGGCAGAGCGTATACATTTTGCAAAACGCGCTTAATTTCTCCAATGGAGAGCGTGTTTTTCATTTCGTAAACCAACAGCATTTGCAAAATTTGCTCCTTGGTGTACTTTTTGCCCTTGATGGGGGAAAGCAGACCGTCCTTGGAGTAATTGTTGATCATGGTTTTGGTCAGCGCGCGGTCGGCAAAGCGTGGCGAGCCCTCGCGTCTTTTTTCGTCTGCAAGACTTGTGATTTGGTCGAGATAGAGATCGATCGACGGAATTTCACTCGGATGTAGGTCGGCATCGCGTACAGCCTCTAAAAGCCGAGTTTTGCATTCGTTTTCGTTCACAGAGAGATCCTCCCTTCTGCGGTTTTGATGTCCGCTTAATGCGTTTTCTTGTACCATTATAACCGATTTTTTATAAAAAATCAATACTTTTATAAAAGTTATAAAAAGAAAGAGAAAAAAGATTTCCCCGACAGACTTTCAATCAAAAAGTTTTCCACAGCTTTTTTTGCATAAATGCACGAAAAATGGCGTATTTTGGCAGGAATATGCAAGTTTTCCTCATAACCCACAGAGTTTTCCACAGTTTTACACACATTAAAGGATAGAATGTGGAAAACTTTTTGGGGCGCAAAATTCGTCAAATCGGTTTGACAAACACGGATTTTTGTGATACAATAGATAAAGTGCAAAGTGCAGAGTGATGAATGCAGAGTTAAAACAACTCTCTTAGCGGATAGGGTTAGCGGGTCTCGCTGCGGCTCGGTCTCGTTCGCGTTCTGACAGTCCACCGGACTGTCATTCATTCCGCTCACGCCGCTTCGCTACTTAGCCGCTCGCGACAGTAAGAGCGAGGTTTACCCTCGCGTCAACCCTCTATCCGCATTTATCGACATACACTTATAAACCTTTGTTAGAAAGTTTTTGGGAAGGGTTTCCCCACAGAAAGAAGGGCTCTTATGAAAACCATTGGCATTATATGCGAATGCAACCCGTTTCACGGGGGGCATCAATATTTAATTGAACAAGCACGCGCGAGTGGCGCGGATGCCATTGTTTGCGTGATGAGCGGCAACTTTGTGCAACGCGGTGAGGCGGCGATTCTTTCGTCGCACGCGAGAGCCGAAATTTTGGTTCGCTGTGGTGCGGATGCGGTTGTGGAACTGCCTTATCCGTATGCGGCGGCAAGCGCTGAATTCTTTGGACGTGCCGGCGTGGAGATCCTTTCTCGCCTTGGCGTGGATGAAATTTGGTTCGGCTCGGAAACGGGGGATATTTCTGCCCTTTCTCGCCTTGCCGAGGTAGCGGATTCGCCTGCCTTTCAAGAGGCGTATGCCAAAGCAACCGAGGGCGAGAGCGGCACCGCGAGTGCATATTTCGACATTCTCTCCAAAATGTCTTACCAAGAGGATGCCGCGTGCTCTCCCAATGACATCCTTGCAATTTCCTATCTGCGTGCCATTCGTGCGACAAAATCGAGCATTCGACCTGTCACCGTCAAACGTCTGGGAAGCGGATACTCCGAAAAATGTTTGAACGATGGACAATTCCCATCCGCAACGGCGCTCCGTCGCGCGTGGCAAGAGGGCGGCATTGATGCCGTAACACCGCATTTGCCCGTGTCTTGTGCCGAGATTGCTACGCGTGAGCAAACGGCAAACTGTGCGCCCGCAACACTGAAAAATGCCGAGGATTTGGTGCTTGGTATGCTTTCGCTCACACCGCAAAGCGAATTGGAGTGCTATGCAGGTCTTGGCGGCGGTCTCGCGGGACGTGTGCACAATGCCGCTATTCAATCTGCCTCCATAGAGGATTTTTGGGAGAACTGTGCCACCAAAAAGTATCCCGATGCACGCATCCGTCGCGGTGTTCTCGCGGCACTGTTGCGCACAAAAACGGAAGATTTGCGTGCACCTGTGTCTTATGTTCGCCTGCTTGCGGCAAACGAAACAGGCAGAGCGTTTCTTGCATCGGCGCGCAAAACAAGCGATTTGCCGGTGGTAACAAGGCAAACCGACCTGCCCCAAACGCAACAGGCAAAAAGGCAGTTCGAATTGGAAAGCGCATCCGCGGCGCTGTATTCCAAGTGCTTGCCGCGCGCCTCTCGAGCGGATGAGCAGTTGCGACAATCACCCGTTATTTTGAAAAATAAAAAATAAAAATCAAAAAAATTGAAAAAACACTTGACAATCGGTCAAAAATCGTGTATAATTTTCAAGGATAATTTCGCGTATGGGTTACCCGCGCGAACAAATCTTGTATAACCGGTTGAGGGGAGGGATAAGAAAATGGCAGAAATCAGAGTCAAGGAAGGCGAATCTTTGGATAGCGCTCTTCGTCGTTTTAAGCGTGCAACCGCCCGTTCAGGCATCCTCACCGAGCTTCGCAAGAGAGAACACTATGAGAAGCCGAGCGTAAAGCG
>JAZOMJ010000155.1:0-13797 GCA_045653865.1 Eubacteriales bacterium | reverse complement strand
TTCTTCTTTTGAATTGGAGGCGTAACTACAGTTTGCTCCGACCAGAGGGAGGAACAGGGGAGAGAATTTCTTATGAAATTCTCTCTGCTCGGCGTTAGCCGAGTATGTCGTTCTGGTTCAAGTCCCCGATAAAATTTATGTGCCTTTTCTCTCCCTTTCCAAAATTCCCAACACCCCACCCACTCCCCCGTCCGCGATCGCGCGGCCACCGCTTCTTGCCCTCCGCGAGGGGGATAAAAATTCACTAATCTTAATAGTCCCCCTCACCAAACGTGATATTGTAATTTTTCTTTTCGTATGCTATACTATAGTCAGAAGGGCGCCACTTCAATTTTTTGAAAGAGGTAATAATATGAATTTGAATTTTGCAGAAAATTTCAAACAATTACGAAAGGAAAAGGGAATTACTCAAGAAAAGATAGCCGACGTTTTTGGGGTATCCTCGCAATCTGTTTCCCGTTGGGAGTTGTGCGTTTGCTATCCTGATATTGAAATGTTGCCTTCCATTGCAAATTATTTTGGTGTCACGGTGGATTATCTTCTCTCAAACGATTTCCACTCCAAAGAAAAAGACCGTGCACTTTTTTGGGAAAAGATCGATCTGCTTTCCAATTCAACAACCGAAGCTATCGATTTTATTAACGAATATTGCCAAAAATATCCCGATAATGATAGTTATGCCTTTGAACTGATTTGTGCCATTCGAAATTACGCTTTGGGAAATGCGCAAAAGACCAAAGAATGTATGCCGTTGCTTCTCAAACATGTGCAAAGATTGCTCGAAACGCAATACCGCTATGAAACCATTCGCATTATGGTAGCGCTTTGCGATGAAGAGGAGCTTGAAAACTGGTTAGATATGACACCTTACAAGGCAGATTTCAGCCGTCGCGCATGTTTGATTCATCGTGCATATGGTTGCAAATCAGCAAATCCATCCTATGTTCAACAAGGATTGGAAAGATTTGAAACACTTGCAGCGCAGTTGGATAGCAGATGTCCCGATTCTTTAGGTGCGCGCAGAAAAGCCGCCTACCAAGAGAGCATTCTCAAAGTTGTTCGCTCTTTTGGAGCCGGTGATGTGCCCGATGCTTGGAAATTCTTTTATGCTTACAAAGAGCTCGTTCTGTCTGCTTGCCTGTTTGGCTGCGGAGAGACAGAGATGGGTTGGCAACATTTTGACTCTGCCATAGAAATTTGCAAAGATGCGCTTTCGATTGAGGATGAGTGGCTATCCCTTGGCGGAGAATTCTTCTCCAATCTCAAGGTTAATAGAATTTGGAACTATGCCATAGACGGGGACGGGAATAAGCACAAATTGTTTGCTGTTGTAAATTACGCTTTCTCTGATATGGACTATATTTATTATCTTTTAACCAACCCGAAGTGGGCGTGGTTTGATTCTGTTCGAGAAACTCCGAAATTCCAATCTGCAGTTGCATGGGCAAAAGAAGCGTATCATCAACTGAATGATGAAGAATAATCCCCCAAAAAGCAAGTCTTTTGACTTGCTTTTTTGGCTTTGATGACATTCTACATAGGCGATGTGTTGTTCAAAAAACGCATATACGTGTGCAAAAAACGCCAAAAAGCATCCTCTATTTTCTAAAATCTCGCTCTCTCGCCAAAAAGTTAACACAATAGTCTTGATTTTACTCTTATTATAGTATATAATTAACTATGTATATGTAGAGTGGCAGAGTGTTTCTTGCCAAAGGAGAAAAACATGAATAGAGTGAACAAACACAATTATTATTTGGATATTGCGCAAACCGTTGCCGAGCGTTCCACCTGCTTGCGCAAAATGTACGGTGCGATCATTGTTAAAAACGATTCTATCATTTCCACGGGATATAACGGTGCTCCCAGAGGACGCAAAAACTGCTCCGATATTGGCAGTTGTATGCGTGATACGCTTAACATTCCTCGCGGTGAGCGATACGAGCTTTGCCGCTCGGTGCATGCCGAGGCAAATGCCATCATTGCCGCGTCTCGTGATCAAATGCTTGGTGCAACCTTGTATATGGTTAGCGTCAACGCCAAAACACACGAGCTTGAGCCCGGTACATCCTCTTGCATGATGTGCAAGCGTCAGGTTATCAACGCGGGTATATCTACAGTTGTCATTCGCGATGACAAAGAAAACTTCCGTGTTATCAACGTGGCTGATTGGATCGATAATGACGATTCCCTCAGCGGTGTATTTGGATATTGAGAGAGGATTTTATGAAAAAAATTGTTTCCATAGCACTCGTGTGCATCATTCTTGCAACCTCATGTCTCTTGACTGCTTGCAAGGCGACGGCACTTGAAAAAGAGGATGACGGTGGCTTCCGCAATCCCAAAACCGATATCGTTTATTATCCCGCATCCCCCAACTATCTTGCAAAGCCCCATGGCAGTGATGCTTATGCGAGAATTGAGGTCAGCAAGGATGGCGAGGATTTTCAGCTTTACGAAATCGAAGGGCTTGATCCCGAAACCTATTTGGTCAGCAACGCATTCACCGTTTACTGTGCCGCAGGTTCGCAATTGCCCGACCTTGCCGACTTTGTGTGCGATCGCGTTGGCATTTACGATACGCAGGTAGGCTCTAACGATGGCAACATTACAGATGCTACAGTTATCGAAGAACTCAAAAAATTGCATAAAAGCACGGTGTTTACCGATAGAGCAAATATTACACTTTACATTTGGCTGGAAGAACTCACCGATGATTGGTACGACTTGCACTTTATGGGCAGCGGCAAATACCAAGGCATTTACTATCAGCTTAAATATTTGGTTTGCTCCGAGGATATCATCATCACCGAAATTGTAGAAGATCCCAACAATTTTGTCGATTTCTATCCCGGCATCCCGTATGAGCTGACAACCGAAATCTACGATGACGAAGAATATCACGTTGCCAAATACAACTTTGGCAGAGAAATTATGTGTGATGTAGCCACGGGCAATTGCTACAAAGTGGAAAACTCTCTGCTCGCTTACATCACCCCCGTAGAAGATACCACCACCGCGGCACAATGACAGTTGAAACATTAACCGCCAAACACTTGGGACAGGTGGCAGAGTTAGAACAGCTTTGCTTTGCAGATCCTTGGAGTGAAAAAGCATTGGAGCTTTTGCTTGGCGATGGGGCATACGGTGCTGTTTGCCTGCAAGAGGGACGCGTAATGGCTTACGGTGGTGTTTTGTGGGCTCCGTTTGAGGGGCAAATCACCAACATTGCAACCCATCCCACCGCACGCAGATGCGGCATGGGAGCCGCTGTTTTGGAGCACTTGATTGCCGTTGCAATCGAGCGTGGTTGCGAACAGCTCTCTTTGGAAGCGCGTGTATCCAATCTGCCTGCCATTTCTCTTTACGAGCGGTACGGCTTTGAAAAAATGGGACTTCGCCGTGGGTTTTACAAGCACCCCACCGAAGATGCCTATGTGATGTGCTTGTCACTTGACAAGACAAAAAACTGATTAAAGGACGAATTTTATGTATATCTTGGGAATCGA
Organism: Eubacteriales bacterium; assembly: GCA_045653865.1. Classification (GTDB taxonomy): domain Bacteria; phylum Bacillota; class Clostridia; order Oscillospirales; family CAG-272; genus UMGS1865. The sequence goes on along the minus strand of JAZOMJ010000155.1, from coordinate 10,288 downwards.
AAGCTCCTGCGACGAAACCTCGGCTTCTGTGGTAGAAATGGGGGAGGGTGTGCGCACCATTCGCTCCAACATTGTGGCATCCCAAATTGAGGTGCATCGCGTTTACGGAGGCGTTGTGCCGGAAATTGCAAGCCGTGCACACATCGAGGCCATCTCGGGCATTACCTATCAAGCACTCAACGAGGCAGGTGTGAGTCTTTCACAAATCGATGCCATTGCCGTTACTGCCTTCCCGGGGCTCATCGGTGCGCTTTTGGTAGGTGTCAATTTTGCAAAATCCTTGGCGTATGCCAACAAAATACCGCTTGTTGCCGTCAACCATATTCACGGTCACGTGGCGGCGGCATATCTTTCCAATCCCGAACTCAAGCCGCCTTATCTTGCGCTTGTTGTTTCGGGCGGACACACCGCGTTCTATCGCGTGGATGAAGAAACCACTCTCGAAGAAATCGGTGGTACACGTGACGATGCCGCAGGCGAAGCGTTTGATAAAATCGGTCGTGTTATCGGTTTGCCCTATCCCGGTGGAGCGGCACTCGATCAGCTCGCCTACGAGGGTGACCCCAAGGCAATCACCTTGCCGTCTCCAGCACTTGCAGGTGATACGCTTGATTTTTCGTTTAGCGGAATCAAAACAGCTACCTTGAACTATTTGAACAGTATGAGCCAAAAGGGCGAGGCCATCAACACAGCCGATGTGGCGGCGGTTTACACCGATAAAATTGTAAAGGCAATTGTTCAAAAAGCCGAAGCTGCCTTGGAGCAGAGCGGCATGAAAACCTTGGTGCTTGCAGGTGGCGTTGCAGCCAACTCGCACCTGAGAAAGGCGCTTGAGAAGATGTGCCAAAAGAGGGGAATTACCCTTTGCATGCCCGAGCGCCATTTGTGCGGAGACAACGCGGCAATGATTGCGGCGGCAGGATATTTTGCTTATCAAAAGGGAATTTTTGCCGACACTTCGCTCAATGCTTCCGCCTCTGATGATGGCGTATAAATCATCAAAAAAATGTAAAAAAATCAATTTCGTCACTTTGTACGAAATTTTCAAAAAAACGGAGTTTTCCACTTTTCCACAAGAGTTTTCCACAGGTTGTGGAATAAAAAACGCTTTTGCATTTTTACTTTACAATGTTATATAAAAATCACCAAAAAGCAGAAAAAACGCCCAAAATTGTGGAAAAGTATGTGGATGTTGTTGAGAACTGGTAAAAAATACCTTGTGGAAAACTTTTTTCGCGTGGTTCCGACACGCTTCAACAAAACGAATTAGATTTGGTCACAATGAACAAATCGACCAAAACACTGTGGAAAAACTGCTTTTTGTGTTCCAAGGAGGGGACTCGGTTATGACAGATTTTGAGAACAATTTGAATATAGAAAATAAGCAAGAAGAAATCGACCGCCCCTTTGTTTCGCCTGCTGTTATTCGTCGTTTGCCACGCTATTTTCGTTATTTGCGTGAACTTTTGCGCGAGGGCAAAACGCGTATCAGTTCGGGGGAGTTTGCCGAACGTATGCAGGTGACCGCATCGCAAATCCGCCAAGACCTCAACTGCTTTGGTGGCTTTGGTCAACAAGGGTATGGATATAATGTCAGCTATCTTTATTCCAAAATTTCCGACCTGCTCGGTGTCAGTGCAGGACTGCAAGCGATCATTGTGGGGGTCGGTGACCTCGGACGTGCTCTTGTGCGTTCCGCAATGTTCGAAAAGCGTGGCATTGACATTATTGCACTTTTTGACGTAGATTCCGATTTGATTGGCAAAGAGTTTGGTGGCGTTAAAGTTTATGATATGCGTGAGTTGGAAAGTTTTTGTACCAATCATGTGGTCGATGTGGCAGTTTTAACATTGCCCAAAGACAAAGCCGAAGAAGAAGCCGATCGATTGCTTTTTTTAGGTGTTGAAGGCTTTTGGAACTTTACGGGCAAAGAACTTTCTCACCTGTCGAATTGTGCCGTTGTAGAGAATGTGCACCTAGGTGATTCTTTGATGAGTTTGAATTATGAGCTTTGTCGTCGCAAAAGCGAAAAAAGTAAAAAAACGGATAAAGGAGTAAAAGAATGAGACTGAATTTTGGAAATGAAGTTTTGGTTTTGCCAGCATCCGTTCTGCCAAATTTAGATGCTGCAACGCCTGAGCAAATTCGTGTTTTGCTTTGGTTGGCGTCCGACCCGTCTCTTGCTTCCAAGCCCAAGCAACTCTGCAAACTTGCAGGATGCGATGCCGCCACTGTGCGTAGCGCTATTGGTTTTTGGTGCGCCTGCAATGTTATGGGAGAAGTTGAAGAGAACACCGCTGTTCCCGCAATGGCAACCACCGCTTGCGAGGTTCCTGCAAAAAAGCGTTTGCAACGCGCTGACGAATTGCCTAACTATACATCCACCGAGCTTGCCGAACTTTTAGAGGCGCGTGCAAGCGTGCGTGTGCTTATCGATGAGGCACAAAGAATTTTGGGCAAAATGTTTAACCCCAACGATGTTAACATTATGGTCGGAATGCTCGACTATCTCGGTATGAACGAGGAATGTATTTTGCTTTTGCTGGCACATTGCAAACGCATTGGCAAAAGCAATTTGCGTGCTATCGAAAAATATGCCTACACCCTTATTGATAAAGGAATCAACGATGTTGAATCGATGGAAACGGAGATTCTTACAATGGAAGCAATGCACAGCTTTGAGGGGGAAGTGCGAGTTTTGTTTGGCATGAAGAGCCGCGCCCTCACAAGCAAAGAGAGCAAAATGCTATCCGCGTGGTTATCTTTTGAATACGATATTCAAATTGTGCGTATGGCTTATGAAATCACCGTTAATGCCACAGGCGAGGCATCGGTCGCTTATGCCAACGCCATTTTGGAAAAATGGAATGCAAACGGTTGGAAGACCGTAGAAGAGATTGAAGCAGGTATGAATGCCGAGCGTGAAAAACGCGAGGGGAACACAAATAAAAAAGAGCTGGGCAACAGCTTTGATACAGACGATTTCTTTGAGGCGGCATTGCAGCGCGGATTCCGCGAGCGCAGTCGCAGTGAGGAGTAAACATGGGCTACAACAAAGAAAATTTTAAGCGCATCCGCACCGAATACGAGACCAAGGCATTTGCGGCACAAGAAGAAGCCGATGCCCGTCGCGATGAGCTTTATGCGGCAATTCCCGAATTGTTTGAAATGGATCGCCGTCTCTCTCAATTTGGTTTGCGCATTATGAAAGCTGCTCTCGCTTCGGAAAACACCGAAGAAAAGATTGCCGAGTTGCGCGCCGAAAACGAAAAAATCACAAAGGCACGTGCGGCACTGTTGGCAAGCCGTGGCTATCCTGCCGATTATAGCGAACCCAAATATGAGTGCAATGCTTGCCGCGATACCGGCTACGTCGGCATCAAAATGTGCGCTTGCATGCGTCAACGCTTGGTAGAAGCAGGTATGTATTCCTCCGGTCTTGGCGCGCTGATGCAAAAGCAAACTTTTGAAAATTTCTCTTGTGAGTACTATCGTTCTTCGCCAGATGCATATCGTGTAATGGAGGATAATTACCGTTATCTTTGCCGCTATGCCGAAGGCTTTACCCTTGAAGCGGGCAAAAAAATCCCCGAGAGTCTTTTGTTCTTGGGCGGCACGGGACTTGGCAAAACGCATCTTTCCACCGCAATTGCGCGCGTGGTAACCGAGCGTGGCTATGACGTGTTTTACAATAGTGCCGTTGGCATGATTTCGGATTTTGAAAGCCGTCGTTTTGGCAACGGTGTAGCATCGACAACCACCGACGATACATCGGCTTACACTGAGTGCGACTTGCTCATTATTGATGATCTTGGCACCGAAGTGGTCAACCAGTTTACACTTTCTTGCCTCTATCACGTCATCAACACCCGTCTCAATTTGCAAAAGCCAACCATCATCAGCACCAATCTCACACCCGGGGAATTGCGCAAAACCTATAGCGATCGTATTTCCAGTCGACTCACGGGTGAATACCAAGTGATTCCGTTCTACGGAACCGATGTTCGCAAACAAAAATTGCAAAAATCTTAAAAACAATCTCCAAAAGCACAATTTTGGTAGAAAAACGCAAAAAAATGACAAAAAACTATTTACAGTCTTTCAAAAAGAATGTATAATGTAGTTGGATAATTTTATTCACGTACTCGGACGTGAGGAAGGAACGGGCATTATTATGAGTATGAACGACAATAAAAGGGATATTCTCCTTTCCGCACTGATGGCAGCAGATGCAATGATTACATCGGTAGCAGGTGCGCAATTTGTTCAACAAGTAGCTCCCAAAGTAATTAAAAATGGACTTGATACGGAAAAATTAAAAAAAGCCAGCATCGGTGTGGGTATGGGTTCTTGTGCCGGTTTCCTTTTGGCAAGTGATTTTATTCCTACCTTGGCACAACTGATCGATCGCGCTTGGACAAAGAAAGCACCTGTAATTGCTGAAGCCGTTGAAGAAGTTCTCCCCGAGGTTGTTGAGGAACCTGCCGTAGAGACGGTTGCTCCCGTTGTTCAAGAAGCAGAAAACGAAGAAGATGATGAGGATGAATCTTTTGGCTTTAGCACAGCAGGCTTGGAGTTCTTTGATGCTGTGGAGAACCCCGAGAAATATGCAGAGCTGCAAGCGCAAGAAAAAGAGGGTTTGATTAAAATTGTTACCCGCTATCGCCGTAGTTTCGCTTCTCGTCTTGTTCAATCGCAAGGTGATGTGCAGGAATATTATTCTGTTATCAAAAACAAACTCCTTTCCTACAAGGGCGTTAAGGGACGTATCAGTTGGGGAAATGAATCTTTCAACAAGGGCAGAACCTACATCGCAAAAGTGAGTGCAAAGTCCAAAACTCTGTATCTCTATCTTGCACTTGACCCCGCAACTTTGGAAAATGACACCTACAGCTTTGAGGATGTCTCTGCGAAGAAGAAGTACGAGAACGTTCCCGTGCTTGTTAAAATCAAGGGCCCTCGCAAACTCAAGTATGCTCTTGAATTGATTGAAAAGATTTGCGACGAAAACCTTGCTCTCCCTGCAAACAAGAATTTTGAAGAAGCCGACTACACCGTTCCTTACCGTAGCACCGAGGAACTTGTAGAGCTTGGTTTGGTAAAGAAGATGGTAGCCGGCATGCCTGTAGCCGCTTTTGACACCACCGTGGCTCCCACCGAGACCAACGTTGACATAACACTCGCATAAAAAATTGCATAAAAAAAGAGATATGACGCACACTAACGTCGTATCTCTTTTTTGATTTACAAGTAAATGGAAAGGAGTGACAATATGTCACAAGCAGTTCGAACACAACAAACCGCAACGCTTTTGCAAGCAATTTATAAAAACGTCAAAATGGCAGGGGACTCTATTCTCAATCTTATGCCCAAGGTTCATGATAGCAAACTGAAGAATGATTTAACGGTTCAACTCAGCGTGTATGAAGCCTACGCATCGCGTGCCGCAAAGCTTCTTGCCGACGAGGGCGTCAAGCCCGAGGATGAGAGTACCATGACCAAAATGGCATCCAAATGGGGAACCATGATGAACACCATGATGGATTCTACCTCCACCCACATTGCCGAAATGATGGTAGAGGGCGCAACCATGGGCGTGAATGATATGCTCAAGCAGATTCGCGAGAGCGAGAACACACCCGTTAGCGAGAGTGCTATGCGCCTCGCCCGCGACGTCTGCGCCTACGAGGAAAAGACCATTGAGGAAATGAAAGAGTATTTGCGCGGATAAGAAAACTTGCGAAGCAAATACCACTCGGCGCAAGCCGAATACCACTGCGTAGCTATATCACTCGCCAAAGGTGAAAAAAAGCGGTGTGATGCTCACATAGAGTATCACGCCGCTTTTATGATAGGCGAATATCATTGTGTTGCTCCGCAACGCTTAACCGCCCCAAAAGGGATTATACCGATTAAAATCAGCGCCCGCCAAGCGGTAGATGCGGAAGCGGCGGTAGTATGCGCCCTCGCCAACGTCCATATCGGCAAGCTCATCCTTGTGGCCAAGGCGGCTGACAGTGCTGAACATTGCGCGTGGAACGTTGCGGCAGTTGGTATCCCAAAGCGCAATTCGTTCGGCGCCGTTGGCATAAAGGTCGAGCGCGCGACGCTTGAATTCTTTGTTCGAGAGCTGGCGCGGCATAATTTCAATGTAAATTTTTGTGCCGTATTGCTTTTCAAGTGCCATCCATTCTGCCACGTGCTCGGCTTGCCCATCGGGACCGCAAAGTTCACCGCGCGAGTTCTTGATGGGGGGCATCAGCTCGCAGTCACCGGGGTGAATGGTTACATTTTTATGGGTGCGCACATACTCGGTGTATTTGTCAAGGTTAATGCGTGTGTGCGCTTCGTCTTTCCAAATGTCACCGTCAAGCATTTCGTGAAAACGAACGGGGTAAGAGATAATGGCATCTACAAGTCCCTCGCGTGAGAGAACCTCGGTATCAATGCCTACATATTTGGTGTCATAGGGGGAGTAGAGCGCGCGCAAATGGATTTGAATTTTGCCCTTGCCAAATTCGGCATCGAGAGCGGCACGCGCGCGACGGAAAAAGCCTGTCATAATGTCGCAATGCAGAGTATTCAAGCGCACATCATCGAGCGGTAGCTCATAAGGATATTCTCCGTACATCTCGAAAAAGCGGTCAGCTACAGGCTTTTCAAAAAGCACGTAGGGAATGCCGCGGTGCGCAATCAGCGTGACGGCATCACAGCCCGAGCGCCCCATATTCAAAAGCTCGTCCACCATAAAGGCTTGCACCTCATCATAGGCGTAAGACATTGCTTCAATTTCGTCACCGTTGCGGTCAAAGGTACGCCACTGCGGATTTTCTTGCATAAAGTCGCAATCAAAGTAGTATTGGTCAAAGGGGTAGGGGAGTCCCCACGCGCCCATGCGAATGGAAACGCTCATTTTGAGCCCCTGCTTGTGACCTTGCTCCACAACGGTTTTCAGTACCTCGTTGTAATCAAACAATGGGTATTGCTCTTGCACGTTGCGGTCTCCCTCACGGGGAAAGCAGAAATTTTTTGTGTTGCTTGTGGGCAAGCGTTGGGAAATAAAGTTGCGAACTTGCTCAACAGAGAGCCACTCGGCATCCGAATGCGCATAATTGAATGGCACCGCGCGCCAATCGTCAAGCGTGCGGGGGTGCTCATAATAGAGGCGGTTGTGCATATCGTCGGAGAAGTAAAGGCGCTTGGTGTCGCTGCGCGCTTCTTCAGCGAGATATTCGGCTACCTCTGCATCATTCATGGGAACAAAACGGATTGCCGCGAGGAGCGCGTGGCGGTTGTCGGCATCGAGTTTGCGTGTGAGCGTGATGGATTGCCCACGCATATCGGCACAACGCCAAAGGAACTCTTCCATTTCATAAAAATCGGGCGTGGAGCTCTCAACCGTCGAAAAAGCAGGGTCATCGGTCAGTTTGATGTGCAAAAAGCAACGCTGACCGGGCATGTGCAAATAAATTTTGTACCATCCCTCAAGGTTGGGCGAGAGGGTAATATCCTCGGGGCGCCCCGCAACCGAGGCGATCATGTTGGAGGAATACTCTGCCGTGCCCACGGGAACGATGCGCCACTTATCCATCTGCCCATAGGGTGAAAGATTTTCCTTCGGCTCAAAATGCTGGTCAAGATAGGTGTAAAGTATCTCGCCGTTTTCTTTCTTTTCAATCATGCTATGCTCTCCACTTGGTAAAGAAGATGGACGTGCGTAAATCTTGCTCGTAAGGCTGATAATGAACGGTTACAAGCGAGCCGTCGGCAAGCTCGGTGGTGGCAGGGTAGCCAAGGTCACCGTTGCGCGCATTTGAAAGGATGAACTCCTCGCCAAAGGTGCGGCAACCGTCGTAGCTGATGGATGCGCGAATGCTATCGGGGGCGCGGCGACGTCCGTAGGTGACAACCACAGAGCCATCCTTGCGGAGCAAGAGGTGAGGGGGAGAGCCGATGCGACCAAACTCCCAAGCGCGGCTCCAGGTCTTTCCACCGTCGGTGGAAGAAACAAAATAAAGGCTGAATTTGCTGAGCGCCTCTGTGTTTTCGGCACGAATGGCGGCAATTAACTCACCGCTGGGGAGTTCCACAATGTGCGGCTCACACAGCTTTTTATATTCTGCCGTCAGATAGTCAAGGTCGATTTTGGAGACTTTTTCCCACGTTTTGCCATCGTCAAAGCTTTCGTAAAGGAAGATGCGCTCTTGATCTTCAAGAGGCACGTTGTCGCCCTCGGCAGAAAAGGATTTATCATAGCGAGAGGGGTGCGCATTGAACTCTGTACCCAAATAGAGGAGTCTGCCGCTCGTGGTTTTCACAACGCCGTGCGGAGCGGAAACCACGCTTTTGATAGGCGCGCCCCAACTCTTTCCGTAGTCGTCAGAGATGCGAATAAAGCTGCCTGCGCGGTTCATTTCGGGGGTATAATGCTCGTAACCTTGCAAAAATCCGTCCACCAAAGGTTTCCATTGGGGCTCGGTGTCACCGAGAATCCAGCCACGCCAAGTTGTGCGATAAATCTCTGCAGGGTGGCAAAAATAGGTCAGCGCCATTTTGCCGTCGCCAAGATAAGTAAGACCTGCGTCGCGGTCATCAAGCCAAGAGTCATTGATAACGGTGGGGCAAGACCAACTTTCGCCGCCGTCGCGGCTGATAGACATCAAATCCTTTCCAAAGGGGCAAACGTGCGAGGAGCGAAGCCCCGACCACGCGGCATAGAGAATGCCGTTCTCATCCTGACAAATCGACGGCCAAGCCTGATATCGAAAAGGTCCTTCGGTAACACGAAAAACCAAACCTTGCTTTAAAATTTCCATAATGTACCTCCAAGCATAGTAAGGGATGTCTTTATTGTAGCACAGAAAACGTGGGAATGCAAGAGGAAACGGGAGATTTTTTTGATTAGATTAGGTGTTGATAGGAAACGAATACGAATATCTCTTTCTTTCGTTATAAAACTTATAATCATATGTAAAAAAACTTTTCAAAGGTGATTGACAAACGCTCAAAAATATGATATACTACATAGGAATGACGATGAAAAAGACTGCCTTTGTTAAAACTTTGCAGAGAGTGCGCGGTTGGTGCGAGCGCACAGGGAGTAGGCAAGGGGTATCACTTTTGAGTTGGTGCGGTGAAGGGGAGCGTTCTCCTTGCGTAACTGCATCCGTCCGCTCGCGTTAAGGGCAGGGGATAGAGTTATACTATATCCCAAGAGGTGCGCCATTGGCGAAGGTGAGTGGTACCGCGGATTTTTCCGTCTCACAGCAGGGTTGCTGTGGGGCGTTTTTTGTTTCATGGCATAAAAAAGTAAAACAATCCGTAAGGATAGAAAATAATGGAGTAAAAAAATGGCAAAGGATTACACAAGTTCATTAAACCTGCCCACAACCGAATTCCCCATGCGTGCGGGTCTTCCGCAACGCGAGCCCGAAACGGTAAAATATTGGGCAGACCTCGACCTGTACAACAAAATGCAGGAAAACAGCAAGGATAAGCCGCTCTACATTCTGCACGACGGCCCTCCTTTCTCCAACGGTAACATTCACATGGGTCACGCGCTCAACAAAATCCTCAAGGATTTTATCAACAAGTCCCACGCAATGGCGGGCTATCGCGTACCCTTTACCCCCGGTTGGGATAACCACGGCATGCCCATCGAGTCTGCCATCATCAAGCAAAACAAGCTCAACCGCAAGAGCATGTCCATTCCCGAGTTCCGTTCTGCTTGCCACAAGTTTGCACAAGACTTTGTAGATAAGCAAATGGAGCAATTCATTCGTCTTGGTATCGTTGCCGATTGGGAACGCCCCTACCTGACCATGAACAAATCCTTTGAAGCACGCGAAATTCGCGTATTTGGCGAAATGTATAAAAAGGGTTACATCTACAAGGGACTCAAGCCCGTTTACTGGTGCCCCAACGATGAAACCGCACTTGCAGAGGCAGAAATCGAGTATCAAACCGACCCCTGCACCTCTATTTACGTAAAGTTCCAAGTAAAGGATGATCAAGGCAAGCTTGCAAGCCTCTGCGATATTTCCAAGACCTATTTTATCATTTGGACAACCACAACCTGGACTCTCCCCGGTAACCAAGCAATCGCGCTCAATCCCGAGGAAAGCTATGTAATCGTTAAGGCTGATAACGGCGAGTGCTACATTGTAGCCGAAGCGCTTTGCGGCAAAACTATGCTTGAGGGTGGCATTGAGAGCTACGAGGTTCTCGACCGCCGCGCAGGTAAGGAATTTGAATATATGACCGCGCAACATCCTTTCAAGTCGGAGGC
>JAZOMJ010000154.1:0-6829 GCA_045653865.1 Eubacteriales bacterium | reverse complement strand
ACCAATCTTGGCCCCTACTCGCTGATTCAACCTTACTATGTTGCAGGCAAAGATTACTATGCAATGCTCCTTTCTTGCCGCAACTCCTCCAACACCGCGCAAAACATTTTGCGCAACGGCAAATGCTCCCTCAACTTTATTGATGACAATCCCAAAACCTTTAAAGAGGCAGTTAAGCTTTCTTGGCCCGGTGATAAGCCCGACGAAAAGATGCCCAAGTGCAACTTCCGTTTGGAGAAGAGCTTGATTGAAGAAGAAACCGGCGAAGCACGCCCCATGGTGATGACCGATGCCATTGAGGTAATCGAGTGCACTTGGGTTCGCGAGCTTGACGGTGCCGACAAGGATTTGCCCGGTGAACTCAACGGCTATGAGGGCCCCTATCACGATTTTAACGGCATTACATCCAAGTTTGGCGCACACTTCATTCTCAAAATCGACAAAATTTTGATGAAGAAAAAGTATAGCGATGCCATCATCAATGGTGTAAAAGCAAAGGATTTCCCGGCTCTCCCCGTTGACTATGGTTACAGAGACAGCAAAAATTTCTGGTTCCATCGCAAAACACGCATGAGAGCCGAGCTTTTGCAAGTTCGTCAAGCATCTCTCGAATCGGTTCGTTATGCCGCAGACCGCGCTGACGACACCGTAAAATTCACCGATGAAGCGCTTATGACCATTCTCGGTGTTCCGCGCGTATTCCTTTCTGTTGTTCTCAAAGGATGCGTTGCTTGGGCAAAGGAAAACGGGGTTACACTGGTTACCGCAGAGCATATGCAAATTATCAACGATAAGAGAGCCAAAGAAAAGAACAAGAAATAAACAGATAAAAGCACGCCCAACCGTCAAAACGGTTGGGCGTGTATTTTTTATTGCACATCGATTAAAAGAGCCCTGCAAGGTGCCCCATCGCTTCCTGCCAAAGAAATCGGCGCGGCAGAAAGCAAATAAACGCCCGTGGGAACCTCGCCAAGGCGAATGCCCTCCAAGAGAACTACCTCCGCTCCCAACAGGATGAGGTGCGTTTGCATAGGTGCATCTTCGGGTCCTACAGTTTGCGATTCGTTGCCTATGAGGTCAATTTTCGCCTCTGCAAACACGCGCGCGGCTTGCTCGGTTACAGTTGCTTTTCCGCCAATCAAAATGCGTTTTGCCGCCTCGGGATGTGCCTCCTCTGCGTTTTTGAGAATGCGACGGGCATCCTCTGCCGAAACAAGACCGCTCTCCTGCGATACATACGCCCATCCCACCATCTTTTCAAGCGACAATTCTTCCACTGTTTTGCCGTTCTTGATGAAATGATACGGCGCATCAATATGCGTGCCGTTATGCGCACAAAGAGAAAGCGCTGTCAAATTGTAAAGTGCGCCCTCCTGCATAGAAGAGAGAACTTCCCTTTCGGGTGCGGGATCGCCCGGAAAAACCACACAACTGAACAGTTCTTGTGAAATATCGTAAATCTTCATAATGCCTCCATCTTTGAAAAATGCGCCACCCAAAGGTGGCGCATTTTGTTTGCAATTAACTCAGAGGGGTTACCTCGTAGGGGTTGAAATAAGCGTTTTCTGCTGCTTTTTTCATCGTTTTTAACTGCGCTCTTGCAAAAGTAACAGCTTCATTTGACTTGCAAGTGATGTCATCCAAGCTCAAACCGGTTAAGGTTTTCAGCCAAATCATAGAAGCGAGTATGCGCGAATAGTTTTGCAAATGATAACCATCGCTGGTGATGTATCGGTTTTCAACTACACTATTATTGGAATTGTTACCGCGGAAGTTTTGAATAGCCGTTCCCGCAGGAATAATACCCACAAAGTTTTCGTTGGTGGCAATGTAGTTCTTGGAAAGATCTACAATGGCATTATACATCGTTAACTGATCGTTTTCATAGTTTGCAAAACCGCCATGGTTACTGAATTGAGAATATGCCCATGTCATATGCCAATACAGTTTGGCATTGGGATTGGTCTTGTTGGCATCTACATAATCAATGAGATTTTGCAAATTGCCAAGAGAACTTGTTAAACCACTGCTACCGCTGACTTGTTGCATAGTGATGATATCCCAATCGTAAAGTTCGAGTGCGAACTGCAAGGATCTTTGACCCGCGGGATATGTTGTCCAGCTTGCATTTCCCGTTGTGTTGACTTGGAAGCTTTCGTAGTCTGCACCGCTCTGTGCATCGGCCCAGTGTTTATCAATGGTGCAACTACCTCTGTAAAGTTTGCCAACAATGATTTCTTCAATGCCGAGTTCTTTTGCAAGAATGGGCAAATATTCCAATGCGTTGTTGCTAAAGCTGTTACCGATTGCCAAAATTTTGAGAGACTTGACAGCGGCAAGAGTTTCTGTTTGCCAACCACCGCATTTGCCACATACGTTGGCAATTTCGCCATCAGCCTTGGTAGTGACTTGCGTCAGAACGATGCGGCTTGTAAAGCTGTGCTCACAGGCAGGCTCAAGCGGAACAGGCTCGGGAGTAGTTTCCTCGGGAGTTGTCTCCTCGGGAGTTGTCTCCTCGGGAGTTGTCTCCTCGGGAGTTGTCTCCTCGGGTGTGGTTTCTGCAGGTGTTGTATTCGCGGGAGTGGTTTCTTGTGCGGTCGTTTCGGTTACATCGCCGACTCCGCACGCCGAAAACAGCAATGCGGAGACAAGAACGAATGCAACAAATGAAATAAAACGTTTCATTATTTTTATTACTTGTCAAGAGTATCGTATACAGAGGGAGTTACTGCATAAGGATTGAGGTATGCATTGTTAGCAGATTCCTTGATAACGTTGAGGTGAGGACGTGCGTGATCGAATACGGGATCGCTCATTGTCATGCCGTTGATATCATAACCGGTGATGTACTTGAAGATAGCAACCGATGCTGCAACCTTACCGGTGTTGGAAAGATATTCAGCATCCTTGGTAAGACCGTCGCTCCAGTAAGATTCGCGCAGATTTTGAATAGCGGTACCTACAGGGATAACACCCTTGATTTTGGAGTTGGTAATTACCTTGGATTGAATAACATTGTTAATGTCTTCGTACATCTTTTGTTGATCGTTGTTGTAATTTTTAAAGGAGTTGAACAAGTTGTTGCGGTTATTGATTTCATATGCCCAAGTTTGCAGCCAAAGAAGTTTTGCCTTGGCATTATAATTGGGGTTGGGATTGCTGCTGGATTTGCTAGTGAGCATAAAGGAAACGCCTTGTACAAGGTTGCCAAAGTTGCTGGCACTAATGGCACCTTCGATTCCGCTGTTTGCAATGGATTGATTGAGAATACAATAATCCCACTTTTCGGATTGCAGAACTTCTTGTGCGGTAACCTTTGTGCTTACGGTTACCCAACCGTCGCCTTTGTTTTCATATTGTGTATAGTTGTCTCTTTTATTGTTCCAGTTGCTCCACTGGTTATCCAAAGCACCCTTGTTGCCGTTGATGTAAAGAACGGTAACATTGATGTCGGTAATACCTGCTTCTTTTGCAAGTTCGGGAACGTAATACAGAGCATCTCTTGCGCTGGCATCACCAATCGCCAAAATTTTGAGCGATTTGATTGTGCCTGCAGCAGTAACGGTGCCTGTGAATTCAGGGAGTGTGATGGAGGGATCTTCCCAAGGCCAAACGCGGGTGTTACCGTCGTTTTCGTTGTTTTCGGTTTCGTAATCTGCGTTAAAATCGTGTCCGTCTGCGGGAGAAGCGGTCTTTGCTTTAACCGTGGGCATAGCGCAAGCGGTGAGCAAAAGAATGGGGGCGAGCAAAAGTGCGATAATGGAAATCATACGTTTCATAATAACTCCTTTTTAATTATTGGGATTTGTGGTGTACTCGGATTGTGTTCTTGCGTAGGGATTGAGATATGCATTGTTAACAGATTCAACCAGCATTTGCCAATCTTCTGCTACAAACTCCAAACCTTCAATGTTACTAAAGTCCAAATCATCAATGCTTTGTCCTGTCAAGGTGCGGAACCATGTCAGGCCGGCAGCAAAACGACCGGTGGTGTAAGAGAGGTGGTAACCGTCTCTTGTAATATTCGCATCCTCAAAGTAGGAGGTACGCATGTTTTGAATGGTTGTGCCGGAAGGAATAATACCGGAAATTTTTCTGTTACCGGATTTTTGATTGCAGAAAGGAGAGATTGTTCCCTCAATGGTATCCACAATGGCATTGTACATGGTCAATTGGTCTCTTTGATAATTCACAAAGCCGCTGTGGGTACTGTTCTTTGCATAAGCCCAGGTCATATGCCAGTACAGTTGCGGTGCCACGCCGTTTGTGTTTTTCGCTTTGTAGTAAACATTGGTCATCAAGCTTTCCAAATACTTGGTTTCAGCTGTGGGACCGTTGATGGTATCGCCAAGACCACTATTTTGGCTAACCTGTTGCATGGTGATAATGGTCCATTGCTCATCAGCAAGTGCTGTTGCAATGGTGGTGCTTTTGGTGGTTACCCAACCGTCACCGGTATTTTTGCGGTAATCGTACTTGGGTTGGTTGTGGTTTGCATTGTACCAATGCGATTCCATACTGCAACCGCCAATGTAGAGGTTGCCCAGCACAATTTCTTCAAAGCCTGCTGCTTTTGCAATGATAGCGAGATACTCCATTGCATCGTCGCTGAAACTGTTGCCGATTGCAAGTACCTTTAATGTTTTGGTAGCCTTGATGGTTTCCTCTTGCCAACCGCCGCAATATTCGCAAACGTTTGCGATTTTACCGTCGGTTGTTGTAGTAACTTGTGTCAGTACCACGCGGCGAGTAAAGAAGTGAGCACAATTTTTGTCGAGAGATACTGCGGTTTCGGGAAGCGGTTCGGGCTCGGGAATCACTTCAGGATTTTGCTCGTATTGGGATTGAGTAATGCCGTAAGGATTGAGATATGCGTTGTTAACCGATTCTTTGATCATTTCCCAATCGTGTGCAACAAATGCCATTCCGGAAACATCGCTGAAATCCAACTCGTCGATGCTCAAACCCGTCAAGGTGCGCAACCAAGTCAAACCTGCGGCAAAACGACCTGTTGTGTAGGAGAGGTGATAACCGTCTCTTGTAATCATCGCATCCTCAAAGTAAGAGGTGCGCATATTTTGAATGGTTGTGCCGGAGGGGATAAATCCGGTAATCTTTTTGGTTGCATCTTTCTTTGCAAAGAAAGGAGCAATGGTATTTCTAACGGTATCGGTAATAGCGTTGTACATAGTCATTTGGTCGTTGCCGTAATTTGCAAAACCGCTATGAGTGCTACTTTCCGCATATGCCCATGTCATATGCCAATAAATCTTGGGAGTAGTTTCGTACTTGAACTTATACTTAATTTTCCCTTGGACAGTTGTAATTAAGCTAGACAAATAAGGAAAATCGGGGGTGGAACCTTCGATGGTGTTGCCCATACCACTGTTTTGGCTAACCTGTTGCATGGTGATGATCGTCCATTCTTCATCTGCCAAAGCAGTGTCAAACGAAGTATTGGGCGTACTTACCCAACCGTCACCGGTGTTCTTTCTGTAAGTGTAATTTTCATTGTTTGCGTTTGCATTGTTGTAGTGTGTTGCCAAACTGCAACCGCCGATGTAAAGGTTGCCAAGCACGATTTCTTCAATGCCTGCCGCCTTTGCAATGATTGCGAGGTATTCCATTGCATCATCACTAAAACTATTGCCGATGGCAAGAATTTTGAGAGATTTTACTGCCGGCAAAACTTCCTCTTGCCAACCACCGCATTTTTCACATACATTTGCAATTTTACCGTCGGTAGTGGTGGTAACTTGCACCAAAACCTTGCGCGTAGCAAAAAAGTGATTGCAGTTTTTGTCAAGTTCTACGGGAGTATCGACTTCCGGCTCTTCGGGAGTAGTTGTCTCTTCGGGAGTGGTTGTCTCTTCGGGAGTGGTTGTCTCCTCGGGGGATGTTATCTCTGCGGGAGTCGTCTCTGCAGGAATGGTTTCCGCAGGAGTTGTCTCTGCAGGAGTTGTCTCTGTAGGAGTTGTTTCCGCAGACGTGGTACCATTATCTTGGCTCCCTGTAAAATCCAGACAAGAGACAAGGGACGTCGCCAGTATAACAAATATTAGCAACAATGCGACGATGGACGTAATGCTTTTCATAGTTGTTCTCCTTGTAGGCTACGAATGTTTTTTATGATTACATTTCGAAACGAATAAGCTATGTGCGAGGGTATTGAGATTGCGTTACTTCATAAGGCTTTGCATAAGCGTTGTTGACCGCCTCTTTCAAAACGTCAAGGTCGGGCTTTGCAAATGCAAGCTCCTCGTAGCTTTCAAAAGTAAGTGCGTTTATGTCAACATCAATACTGCGCAAAATCATCATAGCGGCAAGAATCTTGCCCATGTAGGAAAGATTGGAACCATCTCTTGTGATACCATCGAACCAATATGAAGTACGCAAATTTTGTACGGCTGTGCCGGTAGGAATAACACCCTTAACGTATTTTTTCACTTGGCTATTCGCCAAAGCGGTTTGCGTTGCGCTCACAATATCATTGTACATTTTTTCTTGGTTGTAATCGTACTTGCCAAAGTGAGCATAGGTTGCAGTATCCTCAAATGCCCAAGTCATATTCCAAAGCATTTTGGTTGTGTACTTTGTTGTACCGCCAAGTTTTGTATTGTAATTGATGTAGGTGGACAACACACTTAAATAGTAGTGTTCCGCAATAGAACCTTGAATGGTTTCCAAATCTCCTGCAAGTCCTACTGTTTGGCTCAACAAAACGTAATTCCATTCCTCCTCTTGGAGAGCTTGCCTAATGGAATAGTTGGTAGCAGTTGTCCAAGAATCACCGCTAAACTTGTGGTAGTTAAATGCAGCATCGCTGTTA
>JAZOMJ010000153.1:0-10620 GCA_045653865.1 Eubacteriales bacterium | reverse complement strand
CCCAGCGGACACACCCAATGTGCCGCAGGACTTTGGGGCGGTGTTGCACGCTCCGCAAAAAAGAAAGCCGTTCAAATTGGTGGAACTGCTTTGGTTCTCTTGGTAGGGCTTTCGAGAATGTACCTCGGTGTGCACACACCTCTTGACGTGCTTGTTTCCCTCGGTATTGCGCTCGTCCTCATTTTTGCGCTCTACTATGTCGTATACCTCGGCTTTGACAAACCCAAAAGAATGTATATCGCTTGCGGTGTGCTTTTGCTGGCATCAATCGCAAACCTGTTGTTTGTAACGCTTTATCAGTTCCCTGCCGACGTTGACCCCGCCAATCTTGAAAACGCGCAAAAGACCGCGTGGCAAATGCTTGCCTTGGCAATCGGCGTTTGCATGATTTACCCCATCGACCGTCATTGGATCAAATTTGAAACCAAAGCCGTTTGGTGGGCACAACTCCTTAAGCTCGCCATTGGCGTAGGACTTGTTTTGGCAGTACGTGTACTGCTGAAGACACCCCTGAACAACCTCTTTGGCGTTAACATCGGTGCCGCTGTGCGCTATTTCCTCATCGTGGTTGTAGCGGGAGTCCTCTGGCCGATGACATTCAAATTCTGGTCGAAGTTGGGAAAGAAAGAGAAAAACGCAGACCAAAAAGCGTAAACCAAATATAAAAGCCGAGCGAACAAGGTTCGCTCGTCTTTTTGTATTCCTAAATCTGCACTTTATTTAATCTTCGGTTTCGAGTTCGATTGCTATTGCGTCGTCTGTTTTGGAGAGGTTTGTGATAAAATCGTCCTCCTCAAAATCGAACACTTCGAGGGGTTCTGCTTCCTCTTCTTGTCTTGCGCGTACGGCAGCGGCTCTTTCGGCTGCATCCTTTTCTACCTCTTTGGCAAGCTTGTGGGCCTGTGCCGCTTCGGCGGCTACCTCTGCTACGCTACCCTTGAAGTTTTCCACGTCGTTTGCGGCTTCGGTTGCGCGACGTCTGAGATCTTCGATTTGTGCTTCTACGTCGCGAATATCCAGCATCGCATTCTTAACAGCTATAATGCGCGCAGAAATTTCATCAAAATTTTCTTGGTCCTCTACAAAATGACCAAAGGATGCACGACCGAGCGCGGTATAGGCCTCGTCAAGCTTGCTCTGCGCCATTGCTAATTTGACTTGCAAGGACGCCATATCGGCTGTTTGATTGATTTTGGTTGCTGCTCGTCCTGCAAAAGAACGAATATTGCCATAAATTTCTTCCCAATTCATATATTTGCTCCTTATCTTCAAAAATGCGGGGCGTTTTTTCTATAAATAGTATATACCCTTTTTGAGGTCTTGTCAACCGTATAAAAGTAAATTTTTGCGCAAAGACTAACGCAAAAGAAAAAAGTTTTGCAGGAAAGGATTTTTGAAAATGAAAATCAACAAACAAACCTATGCCCGATTTGCAGATGCGCACGCACCGCGCTCCCCCATTGTACGGGACTGCTTATTTGCCTTTTTGATTGGAGGCAGTATTTGCACATTTGGGCAAATATTGCATGACGTATTTCAAAACTTGTGTTCCTTTGACGAAAAAACCGCAGGGACGCTGACATCTGTCTCGCTCATTTTAATAGCCGTTGTGCTGACCGCTCTCGGTGTGTTTGACAATATTGCTAAGCGCGCAGGTGCGGGCACGCTTGTGCCCATAACGGGGTTTGCCAATGCCGTTGTGTCCCCTGCCATTGATAGCAAAAGCGAGGGCTTTGTGCTTGGCGTAGGCGCCAAAATCTTTACGGTTGCGGGCCCCGTACTGCTTTACGGAACACTTGCAGGTTGTATTTTAGGAGTCATCTATTGGCTTTGTGAAATCATTTAGAAAAGAACACCGCTCGGTTTTACCAAGCGGTGTTCTTTTCTTTTTTCTGTTTACTGAATCGGTTGGTCTTGCGTGGGCGGCAATGCCGGTGCATAATAGGTGATGATTTGCACATCGGGATAGGTGTAGGCTGCAAAAATCAAATCCTCTTGCTTCTCGCCAAGCAACACACGCATATCATATTGTTGGATGTAATAACGCGCATCGGTGAGAATTTGTTCGGGTCCGCCAACCGAGGTGGTTTCTGTGAGGTCAATGGCAAGAAAATCACATTCCTTGGCAAGGCTCTCAAGCAGTGTCCACGCACCGTCGGCACGGGCAACAGAAAGCGGAACGGCAACACCGACGGGAGAATTGCCTGCCATCGCCTTGATTTGCTTGATGTAGCGCAAAATAGAGGCATTATCAACACGATCAAACGGAATACCGCACAAAAGAATTTCATTGCCACCTGTGTGCAAAAACTCTTGCAGTACGGCGCACTCTTTGGCGGCAACCGCATATTGCAGATCTGCTCCCTCAAGATAAAGCGCTTGCGGATAGAATACACCGCTGATAAATCCTGCGGCAAGGCTCACCTCGCCCATTTCATCGTAAAGAACACGCTGGGTGGTTGTTTCAAAGCCGAGATACTCCACCACCTCGGAGGTGTAAGTGATTTGCCCTGTTGGGGTATTGATGGTAATGGAAATTTCAAAAAAACTTTCCCAAACACTTTCCCCATCCTCACCAAACACATAGGCATCGGCGTGAATATCACGCGTGTAGGTTTTGTTTTGGGGAGTTGTTTCTTCTTCTTTCTGTTCCCCTTGCGTCAAACGGTCGTAGGTTTCATCATCCAACCACACATTGAGCATAAGGCCAACAACAATGGCAAGGAGAAGTGCTGCACCTGCACAAATAAGCACAATGGCAAGCGGAGAGAGCGCCCCACGGCGATGCGTATTGTGACGATTACCAAACAGTTGCATTGTCTTTTCTCCTTTCTGTCAATTCTCAATTACTCCATTTCAACAAGATCGATACTCTTGCCGTAATCGTTGATTTCAATATTTACTTTTGTAATTGCCGCCTCTACAACGTCGCCGACAATTGCCCATTGGTATTCGGAAAGCAAAGAGGTAAGCTTGAGGGAAAGCGCCGTTTCGGTGGTTTCATTTGCGGTACCTGTGTTATATTCATCCATACGAACAAACACGTAAAGCGCGCCATCGACCTCAACGATTTCGCTCACGTCACCCACGTTTTCGAGCGCGACAGCCGCATCGACCATTACATCCTTGTGCACATTACGCACAACAAAATAGGGGGAGACGTTAGTTAAATCATCGTTGGCGCGGTTGATGCAATCGGTCAGCGTCCAAACACCCAAAATCAAATTTTCTCGAGCATTTTCCAAAATAGCGCGGTTTTCTTCTTTTTCCGCATCACTCTCGTGCGTCAGCATAAAGTGTTGCACGTACGCGCAATTACCGCCACGAAGCCATTCTTCAAACCTTGCTTCATCTGTAATAAAGGCACTGTCTTTTTGCATAGAAGTGTGCAACAAATACTTCATTTCGTCAAGCGAAAAATAAAAACGGAACAAATTTTCGGTAGCGTAATTGGCTTTGAGCGCATTTTGATAATCGCTTTTTGAGGAATATTCGGCAATCAAAGCATCAATTTGCTCATCTACAGCTGCTTTGATTTCTTTGCCCTCAAATGCGTTTTTACCAATACCGCGCTCGGCACAAGCTTGCAAAATCGCATAGTTTTCGCGAATGGTTGCCCACACAAGCTCTTCCAATTCGGCGCGGTGCTCCTCGGCAGTTGCGGGATCATCCCAAATAGTACCGTTTTCGGAGTTGCCGTCGCCATAACGCGTATCCAATTCCATCTTATATGTCATTGTCACAAAGCGCAACTGCTCATACGGAATTTCATATTCCCCCGAAGTGGCAACCGCTTTTTTGTTTTGGGCGTTTGCACAAGCACAAAACGAGGAGATAAGCATGCCACACACCATTAAAATTGCCATTGCGCGCAAAAATTTCTTTTTCAAAATCTTTCGTTCCTTCCGTCTTTTTTTACATTATACTAAATATTTATGTCTTTTTTGTGAATATGAATAAAAAAGTGCCCGAATTTTGAAAAAAGCATTTCTTTTTTTATAATTTTATGATACAATAAAGAAAAAGACCTTTTTTGAACAAAGGAGTACTGCCCTATGAATCAGATCTATACCATTCCGCTTGCCAAAATCGTTCAAGATTTTCGCTTGGAAGTGTTGGTAAAACCCGATAACTTTGAAGAGATTCAAATATCTTCGCCCGAGGTCAACCGCCCCGGTCTTGCCTTGGCAGGATTTTATCAAGTGTTTGAACCCGAACGCATTCAACTTGTGGGCAAAGCAGAAACGCAATATCTCAACTCCTTGGAGCCCAGCACCAAACGCGTAATGTTGCAAAAGCTGGTGGATGCTAAGCCCGTTGCCATCATTTACACCACCGACCTGCCCGTAGATGCCGCCGCTATTGAGCGTGCCGAAAAAGCAGGTGTGCCGGTTTTGCGCACCAA
Organism: Eubacteriales bacterium; assembly: GCA_045653865.1. Lineage (GTDB taxonomy): Bacteria > Bacillota > Clostridia > Oscillospirales > CAG-272 > UMGS1865. The sequence goes on along the minus strand of JAZOMJ010000153.1, from coordinate 6,215 downwards.
GCTGAAAACCAGCGAAATTATGGCAAGCTTGATTTCAGCACTCAATAACTACCTCGCTCCCCGCATCACCCGTCACGGATGTCTTGTTGAAATCTACGGTGAAGGTATTCTTCTGCTCGGCGACAGTGGCGTTGGTAAGAGTGAAACCACCATCGAGCTGATTAAAAGAGGTCACCGACTCATTGCCGACGATGCCGTTGAGATCAAACGCGTATCCGACAAAACCTTGGTAGGTTCCGCCCCCGAGCTCATCAAGCACTACGTAGAGCTGCGTGGTATTGGCATCGTAGACGTGCGCCGCTTGTTTGGTATGGGTGCGGTTAAGGAAACCGAAAAAATCAACCTTGTTATTCAATTGGAAAACTGGGTTGAGGGTAAAATGTATGACCGCCTTGGCATGGATGAAGAAACCATCGATATTCTCGGCATTGACATCCCCTCTATTACCATTCCCGTTCGCCCCGGCCGTAACCTTGCTATTATTTTAGAGGTTGCCGCTATGAACAACCGCCAAAAACGCATGGGCTACAACACCGCTGAAGAGTTTAACAACAACTTAATGCGACAGATGGGCATCGAACCCGACCCACAATCATAATTGTAAACGATTTGTAAACATCAGTAGAATACCCTTGACAGTCACTTGACTGTGTGATAGAATATAGGTGTGGTCGAAAGACCGCGCCCAAAATCTATTTTTTCAAGGAGAAACCACTATGTCTACTGTTATTGTTCTTGCTCTTGTTTTGGCTGTGATTTTATTTGTCAGCGGCTACCTCAAAGCTCCTCCGGACACCGCATACATCATCACAGGTCTTGGCAAAAAGAAAATCTTGATTGGTAAAGCCGGTTGGCGTATGCCCTTCTTTACACGTGTTGACCGTCTCTCCCTGCGCGTTATGCAGGTCGACGTGAAAACAAGCGAAGCGGTACCCACCAACGAGTTTATCAACGTAACCGTTGACGGCGTCGCCAACATTAAAGTCTCCTCCGACCCCAAACTTTTGGAGCGCGCATCCGAGTCGCTTCTCAATTTGCGCCAAGCCGACCTCATTCAGCTTGTTACACAGGTACTTGAGGGTAACATGCGTGAAATCGTGGGCTCGGTAGGGCTCAAAGAAATGGTTCAAGACCGCCAAGGCGTTGCCAAGAAAATCACCGAGAACGTCGTTCCCGACATGGAAAAGCTTGGTATTGAGGTTGTAAACTTCAATATTCAAAATTTTAAAGACGGTGCCGGAACCATTGAAAACATGGGTATCGACAACGTTGAACAAATTCGCAAAAACGCGCAAATTGCAAAGGCAAATGCGCAAAGAGACATCTCTATTGCTACCGCAAACGCGCAACAGGAAGCCAACGCTGTGCGTGTTGAGGCTGAAAAGAAGATGGCAGAGCAGGATGCCGAGCTTGCCGTTCAACAGGCTGACATGAAGGTCAGATCCGAAACCAAGCGTGCAGAGGCAGACGCTGCATACTCTATTCAACAAGAAAGCCAACGTAAAACAATTGAAATTACCAAGGCAAATGCCGACATCGCGCGCAAGGAAAAGGAAGCCGAGCTTGCGGAAAAGGCCATTGCCCTCAAGGAAAGAGAACTCGATGCCGAAATTCGCAAAAAGGCAGACGCTCTCAAATATCAAATGGAAAAGACCGCTGAGGCTGAGCTGATTAAGCAACAACGCGAAGCCGAAGCAGAAAAATATCGCGCAATTCAAGCCGCTGAGGCGAGAAAGGCTGAGGCTGAAGCTTTGCGCTATGCAATGGAACAAGAAGCTGCCGGTATTCGTGCCAAGGGCTTGGCTGAGGCTGAAGCTATCGAAAAGAAAGCCGAAGCACAAAAGAAGATGGGTGAAGCCTCTGTTCTTGAAATGTATCTTTCCGCTCTTCCCGAGGTGGTTAAGAATGCTGCCGCTCCTTTGGCGCAAACCGACCGCATCGTGATGTATGGTGACGGCAACTCCACGCGTCTTGTAAAGGACGTTATGAACAGCGCAAACCAAATTATGGAGGGCGTAAAGGAGTCCACCGGTCTTGACATCACCTCTCTGCTCGCCGGCATTGCAGGTGGCAAAATTGTGAGCGCCGCTCAAAAAGATAACAACGAAGAAGAATAATCACTTCCGCTATGGGGACACTGCCACGGCAGTGTCCCCTGGCGGGGGTTGAAAGGGATGCACTATGCGTGAGAAAACAAACAAACCCGAAAAAAAAATAATCCCCCCCGTACCCGAGCTCATTCGCCACGGTGAGGTCCGCAATGGCCGTTTGATTCGCTATTACGGCAAAAAAAGCGAGCTTGTTATTCCCGATGATATTACCGATATTGCAGAGGATGCCTTTCGCGGAAACCTCTACATTACACGCGTAGTCCTTGGCGGACGTGTAGCAACCATTGGCTCGCGCGCCTTTTTGGATTGCAAAAACTTGTTGCAGGTCATCTTCCCCTCGGGACTGCGCCAAATCGGTGAGCAGGCATTTGAGGGGTGCTCTGCCATGACCGCATTGCTTTTGCCCCGCTCGGTTGTCTCTGTGGGTGACTCTTGCTTTAAAGGTTGCACGGCTCTGCGCCATGTGGTGCTCTCGGCAAACTTGGAGTATATCGGTTCCTACGCTTTTTGCGATTGCGAAAGTTTAGAAGAACTCGCTCTGCCCGAAAACATTACCAGCTTGCACCGTTGCACGTTTTTCAATTGCCGATCCCTCAAAACAGTTACCCTGCCCGACAGTGTCACAACGCTCGGTCGCTACATTTTTGCGCGTTGCACAGCTTTGAAAGAGGTTATTCTTGGTGATAGCATTGTGTATGTAGGCATTGGTGCATTTAGCGATTGTTATTCCCTTTCGCACGTGCATATGCCCAATTCCATTCGCGTTGTAAACGACTACACTTTTTCGTGTTGTTCGAACTTGGAAACCGTTGATTTGCCCGAACACATCACCTATATTGGCAATGCCGCGTTTGCGCATTGCAAAAAATTAAAAGCTCTTACACTTTCCCAAAACGTCCAGCGTATTGGTCACTCGGCATTTATGGGATGCACCTCCCTTAAAGAATTCACAATTCCCGCCAACGTGCAGGATATCGCTCCCTCGTGTTTTTCCTATTGTAACGCATTGGAAAGTGTAACCATTGATGCGAAATTGAAGGAATTAGAAAAATATATGTTTTCGCATTGCTTCTCGCTCAAAAAGATTCGTCTGCCCGAAACACTGGAAAAAATCGAGCCTGAAGCCTTTGCCAAGTGCACATCTCTTGAAGTTATCGAAGTCTCCCCTGTGCTCAAAATCATTGAGGAAAGAGCCTTTTGGGGATGTCTTGCACTCAAGGAAATCAGCCTGCCCGACTCTTTGAAAATCGTTGACAACGAGGTTTTTCAAGATTGTCTCTCCTTGCAAACCGTTCTGTTTGCAAACTCTCGCGTGCGTCTGAAATCAGGCATTTTCAATGGCTGTGACTCGCTTGAAGTCGTTGTTCTACCCGACGGAACCTTTACCTTTGGTAAGCGCGGTATCAAATGGGGTATTCCTTCCTCCACACGCCTTGTCACCCACAAGGAGCTCGCCGCCGCCGAGGAATTGATGCAAAAAGCCCTCGCCGCCAAAGAGACCTCCAACGAACCCGTTGAAGAAATCGAACAAATAGAAGAATAACATAAAAGCCAACGGTTTTGCCGTTGGCTTTTGTTGTTATAGGGCAATTCACAAATCCAGACAAAAAGATGTTTTCTCCCATCTTCACATTTTTTGAATTTTTTTTGCAAAAAAATATTGCAAAGAGGGGCGCGTTGTGGTATAATAGTATGTCACATTTGTTTATATGACCCCCAATTTATAGATAAAAGGAGTTGTTTTTTATGAGTCGTATGTTCGGCACTGTTTCTCGCGGAGTAAGAGCTCCCATCATTCGAAACGGCGACAACATTGTGGAAATCGTAACCGCATCCGTATTGGAAGCATCAAAGGCGGAGGGCGTTGCCTTTCACGATAGAGATATCGTTGCTATGACCGAGGCCGTTGTGGCTCGTGCACAAGGCAACTATGTCACAGTTGACGATATCGCCACAGACATCAAAAACAAATTCGGCGGCGATACAGTTGGTGTTATCTTCCCCATTCTCAGCCGCAACCGCTTTGCCATCTGCCTGCGCGGCATTGCAAAAGGCGCTAAATAGGTCGTTTTGATGCTCTCCTACCCCTCTGACGAGGTAGGCAACCATCTCGTAAGCCTTGATGCCGTTGACGAAAAGGGCGTAAACCCTTACTGCGACGTGCTCACCTTGGAGCAATATCGCGAGCTGTTTGGCTACGAGAAGCACACCTTTACCGGTGTTGACTATGTTGCATACTATGAAAGCCTCATCCGCGAATGCGGTGCCGAGGCAGAGATCATTTTTGCAAACAATGCAAAGGCGATTCTCCCCTACACCAAGAACGTGCTCTGCTGTGATATCCACACCCGTGCACGCACCAAGCGCATCCTCAAGGCGGCAGGTGCCGAGATTGTTCTCGGTCTTGATGAAATCATGAATGCCCCCATCAATGGCTCCGGCTTCAATGCAGAATACGGTCTGCTCGGCTCCAACAAGGCAACCGAGGATCAAGTAAAGCCCTTCCCCCGCGACTGTCAACCCGTTGTAGATGCCATTCAACAAAAGCTGTTTGAAGAAACCGGCAAGCACGTTGAGGTTATGGTTTACGGTGACGGTGCATTTAAGGATCCCGTAGGCAAGATTTGGGACGTCGCTGACCCGGTTGTTGCTCCCGCTTACACCAAGGGTCTTGAGGGCACTCCCAACGAGCTCAAGCTCAAATATTTGGCAGATAACGATTTCTCCGACCTCGAGGGCGAAGAACTCAAAGCCGCTATCAAAGCAAAAATCCACGAAAAAGACGATAACCTCGTTGGTCAAATGGCATCTGAGGGTACTACCCCCCGCCGCCTCACCGACCTCATCGGCTCGCTCTGCGACCTGACCTCCGGCTCCGGCGATAAGGGCACGCCCATCATTTGGATTCAAGGTTATTTTGATAACTATACCGCTGAATAAAATAGGACGCGATATGTGGGGAAAACTTCTTAAAAAAAGTTTTCCCCACACCCCTTTCAAGAACTTTCTAACAATAATGTATAAGTAGAATTGTTAGCTCCCATACGGACGGGCGGCGCGAAGTAAAACTTCGCTTTGGCTATCGCAAGCCGGTAGGGACCACCAACCCTACCGGCTAAGAAAGTTGAATAGAAACATTGTAGGGGCGACCATTGGTCGCCCATTTTTATTTTAATGAACCAAGATTGTGTATTCTTTTCCCCTTTCGCTTGGCATCCGCATACATCGCATACGCGCCACCGTATTTATGCGACACGTAGCAAACAACGATGTCTGCCTGCTCTATCATCCATTTATTGCGGTGTGAAATGGCATACCGCGGCGGCACGTGTTCCAAATTCGGATAAATAATAGAATCAAAGGTTGCTTTTTCTAAATTCATTTTAGCATTTTTCAGATAAGGGGTTATCAATATCAATTTGGCATTTGGATGCCTCTGCTTAAATTTTTTTGCACAGAGAAGTGCGAAATCATCAAAACGTCCGTAACCTCCTAAAAAAATCTCACAAAGCGTATTTCCCGCCTCAACTTCCAAAACATGCAATATATTCGTCTCATCGTTGGTGTTTTGAATATAATTGGAATGACCGCAAAACACAATTACCATATTAAACCCTCCATATTTTAACGCATATCAGATATCTTATGCATACATTATATAATGTGTATGTCTATTTGTCAATACAAAATTAGATATATAATGTATACGTTATATAATGTTTGGAGGTGATGATTGTGCATTTTCGCATTGATGAAATACTCAAAGAAAAAGGCAAAACAAGATATTGGTTATATATTCAACTTGGGTTGAGTTATCAAAACTTTAAAAGAATTTTAGAGAATGAGACAAGTTCTATTAAATTTGAAAATCTTAAAGCAATTTGTGATATTTTGGAATGCACTCCAAATGACTTGTTTGTAGAGTATCACAATAAATAATAGGGATAGCTTTTGCTATCCCTATGTTGCTTTTATTCTACTTTCTTAGCGCAGGGTCTTGGCATCGCACCGCCCGTCTATCCGTTTGTACAAATTTCCCTTTTGCTTTTTGTTTGAAAGTTTTTGAAGGGGGTGCAGGGGGAAACTTTTTTCAAAAAGTTTCCC
>JAZOMJ010000152.1:0-8983 GCA_045653865.1 Eubacteriales bacterium | reverse complement strand
CTTGACTCTTGCCTATGATGTGGTTGCTATGATTTCGCAAGTTCCGCTTTTACGAATCAACTGTATTGCCACAGGATGCCTTTTGTTGATTGCCCTTTGCGATGTATTTCGTCTCACAAGCGAAATGCGTGTGTTCCGTTTGATTGCAACTGATATTCCCAAAACTGTGTTGGATCCCACCGAACCACGCAAAAAGAAGCTGAAGCAAGGCAAAAAACTCATCAAAATCATCAATGACGATCTTGATGAGGGCTTCTATCATGTCCATGAATCTTCCCTCACAATGGGATTTTTCCGTCGCTTTAACGAAATGGAAGCCGCCTATGCTCCCTTCCGCATTCTGCTTACCCTCCCTCTTGTTTTGGGATTTTTATCGGCTTTTTGCGTTGCACTTGCTTTAGGCTTGGAGGACGCATTGAACACCTTTATCACTATTGTTGTACTTGGTTTGCCCGGCGCGGCTTGCTTTGGTTTCTTCTTCCCTCTTTCCCACGCCAACAATTTGCTTACGCAAAGCAATTGTGCCTTGATTGGTGAGGAAGCCGTAGAAGAATATAACGAATCCAAAACCGTTATTTTCAATGACTACCGCCTGTGTCGTGCTCTGAATTGCTCGCAAATGTCTGTACGCGAAAAAAATGATGATTTGCGCAGAGATATGAAGCTGGCAAATATTCTGTTTCGAAAAATTGGTGGAAGCCTTGAAGAAATCGGACGGGCAACCGCCACAAAAACACCCGACCCCAACGTGGCATTTGTTCGCATTGCCGATGCAGGTGTAGAAGCCATCATTGACAATCAATATCACGTAATTGCAGGAGAAGCAGCATTTCTTGCAAAAAGCGGCATTCGCATTCCTCAAGAAACTGCCGATCGCACACTGAGACGTGCCCCCAATATGGGACTTCTCTATTTTGCTGTTGACGGTATTTTGAAGCTAACTTATGAAATTGAATATACACTCGATCCTCAATTTGAAATCATTGCAAACCGCTTGACAGATCCCAACACATCGGTTGCAATTCAATCTTATGACCCCAATTTGAGAGAAGAATTTTTAGAGCAACTGCGTTCGACAAATGCTGTTCCTGTTCGTGTTATCAAACCCGGAAAGTATGAATCGGATGCACTGCTTGAAATTTCGGACACTGGTGCTATTGCATTGGGAGGAGAAAAGCGCATTGTCAATCCCCTTTATGCTGCCAAAAAGATTGCAGAAACTCGAAAATTAAACTTTTATTTGCAACTTGCTGCTGCATTGGTTGCTTGCATTGCCACACTTTGTATTATGCTGTTATCCAAACAAGATATTTTGACGCCTCCTGTTTTGGGCATCTACTATCTATGTTGGATTATCGCATCGGCAATTTCCTCTTTTATCAACATCAACAAACGTACTCTTCATCTGAAACGTGAAAAATAAAACACGCAAAGAAAAGGAATATTATGAACCAATCTACCAAACTCAACAGTACCATTCTCAAATCCGTTTCCAAGCCCGGCAGATATGCGGGCGGCGAATACGGTGAGATTATCAAAAGCAAATCCGACGTAAAGGCTCGCTTTGCGTTCTGCTTCCCCGATACATACGAAATCGGCATGTCTAACTTGGGCATGCGCCTGCTCTATGGGGCTCTCAATGCGCAAGCCGACATTTGGTGTGAGCGCGTATTCACTCCTTGGACGGATATGCAAGAAAAAATGCGTGAGCACGACCTGCCCCTGACAGCTCTTGAGAGTGGAGACCCCCTCTCTGCTTTCGACTTTATCGGCTTTACCCTGCAATATGAGATGTGCTACACAAACGTGCTCAATATGCTTGCATTGGCAAAGCTTCCTTTGCGCACAAAGGATCGTCGCGAGGATGATCCGCTTGTAATTGGCGGTGGCCCTTGCTCCTACAACCCCGAGCCGATTGCCGACTTTTTTGACCTGTTCAACATTGGCGAGGGTGAGGATATGCTCCCTGCTATCGTGCGTTTGTACATCAAAATGAAAGAAGAAGGCCGCTACACGCGTCAAGGATTTTTGCACGAAGCCGCAAAAACCATTCCCGGTGTGTACGTTCCCTCTTTGTATGAGGTTACCTACAACGCTGACGGAACCATCAAGGCTTACACGCCCATTTATGATGACATTCCGCGTCAAGTAACCAAGCAAATTATTGGAGACCTCGACAAGGTCTACTTCCCCGACAAGGTGGTTATGCCCTATATTGAAACGGTGCACGACCGCATTATGCTGGAGGTTTATCGCGGTTGCATTCGCGGTTGCCGCTTCTGCCAAGCAGGTATGGTTTACCGCCCCGTGCGTGAAAAGAGTGCTGACGTACTCAACCACCAAGCAAAAGCACTTTACAACTCGACGGGATATGAAGAAATTTCGCTTTCTTCTCTTTCCATCAGCGACTATACCGCACTCGAGCCGCTTTGCGATAAGCTGCTCAATTGGACGGATGACAATATGGTCAGCCTCTCGCTCCCCTCGCTTCGCGTGGATAGCTTTAACAAGGATTTGATGCGCCGCATTGAGTCGGTTCGTTCTTCCTCTCTCACCTTTGCTCCCGAAGCGGGCACGCAAAGATTGCGCGACGTTATCAATAAGAATGTTAGCGAAGAGGAAATTATGCGTGCCGTAAACGTGGCATTTGATGCCCGTAAAAACACGGTTAAGCTCTATTTTATGAACGGTCTGCCCACCGAAACGCTCGAAGATATTGAGGGTATTGCTACTCTTGCCGAACACGTGGTGGATGCTTACTATCAAAACCCGAACCGCAACCGCGCACGCCCCGTTCAAGTAACGGTTAGCGTTTCTTGCTTTATTCCCAAGCCCTTTACGCCCTTCCAATGGGAAGCGCAGGATACTATGGAGATCCTTGCCGAAAAGCAAGAATATCTGAAAACAAAGATTAAGAGCAAACACGTCAGATACGTGCATCACGATGCAAAGGTATCTCGTATTGAAGCAGTACTGGCACGCGGTGATCGTCGCCTCGCCGATGCTTTGGAGCTCGCCTGCCAAGAGGGCTTCTGCTTTGATGCGTGGACAGAATATTTCGACTATGACAAATGGCTCTCCGTGCTGGAACGCACGGGTGCTGACCCGGCATTCTACGCCAACCGCAAGTTTGGCAATGACGAGGTTTTGCCTTGGGACATCATTGATTGCGGTGTGAGCAAGGAATTCTTCTTGCGTGAGCAAGCCAAGGCTTACGGTGAGACCACAACCCCCAACTGCCGCGAGCATTGCTCGGCGTGCGGTGCCAACAAGCTTGGCGGTGTGCGTGCCGTTTGCCCCGGATGCAAAGAAATGGCGCAAACCGAAAACAACGCTCCCCTGCCGCAAAAGCAGGAAAAGAGCGTTTGGCAACCGCTTGAAACCTCAAAAGTCATTCGCATCAAATTCCGCAAGGTTGGAGACCTGCAATACATCTCGCACCTCGATTTGCAACGCACCGTTGCGCGTGTTTTGGTACGTGCAAACATTCCTATGTGGTACACCAAGGGCTTTAATCCCCACGCAAAAGTGGTATTCGGATTGCCCCTTTCGGTTGGAACACAAAGCGAATGTGAATTTATCGATTTGCGCGTAGACCGTGACATTTCTTGCGAAGAATTGAAAAATCTGCTCAACCGCGAATTGACGGATGAAATGCAAGTGCTTGATGCCTACGAGCCGACAACCAAATTTGCCGACATTGCTTGGGCAAGATACGAAATCAACCTCAACTTTACAGGTGCAAACGAGAATATGGCGCAAAAGTTGCACGCCCTCTTTACCACGTCTCCCCTTTTGGTCATGAAAAAATCCAAGTCGGGTGAAAAAGAGGTTGACCTGACACAAATGATTCGCGAGTTCAACGCCTCTTGCACAGAGGAAGATACCATTGCTATCACCGCGATTCTGCGTGCCGGCAACACCGAAAACCTCAACCCCGAAATGCTGATTGGCGCGGCAAAAGAGCGCCTTGGCATCCTTTCGGGTGACCCCACCCAAGAATCCTACTCGATTCTGCGCACCAATGTTTACACCGATGACGGTGTAACTGAATTTCAATAAACAAAAAGAACGCAAATGCAATGCATTTGCGTTCTTTTTTATCCGAGAATATCGGAAAGATTATTTTGAATTGCTGCGGCGACGTCTGGTTTGTTCATAGAGTAAACGTGCACGTTGGTAATGCCATTGGCAAAGAGGTCGATGATTTGGTCGGTAGCGTAAGCGATGCCTGCCTGCTTCATTGTCGCAGGAGTTGTGCCGAATTTATCAACCAAGGATTTGAAGCGTTGCGGCATAAAAGAACCCGAAAGTTTGATGGCTCTCTCGATTTGGTTGCCGTTGGTGATGGGCATAATACCGGGAATAACGGGTACTGTGATGCCTGCCTCGCGGATTTTGTAAAGGAAGTTGTAGAGCAAATTGTTATCAAAAAACATTTGCGTTGTGAGGAAATCACAGCCTGCATCTACCTTTTCTTTGAGGTATTTGATATCTTCCTTTTGGTTGGTGCTCTCGGGGTGAATTTCGGGATAGCACGCACCACCAATGCAAAAATCTGCTCCGCTTGCCTTCAGTTCGCGCACAAGGTCAACCGCGTGGCGGTATGCCCAGCCTGAACGGTCGGATGCGGCAAGCTCGGGTGTGAGGTCACCGCGCAGAGCCATTACGTTCTCAATCCCTGCGTTTTTCAATTCTGCAATCTTTTTGGCAACCGTCTCTTTGGTGGAAGAAACACAAGTCAAGTGCGCCAACGTGGGCACACCGTAATACTCTTTGATATTCTTGGCAATCTCCAAGGTGTAGCGGCTTGTTCCGCCACCTGCACCATAGGTTACGCTCATAAACGAGGGACGCAATTGCGCAATTGCTTCGGTGGCGTGTTTTACGCTCTCAAACGATGTATCGGTTTTGGGCGGAAAGACCTCAAACGAGAGGGACAGCTTATCTTCCGCAAACAGTTTTGTTAATTTCATATACTTCCCTCGCCTTTCTTTTTTTCTTCCCTTATTATAACACCTTTCGATGAAAAAATCAATAGCTATCAGAAAAAACCCCACCGCCAAAATTGGCGGTGGGGTTTTAAAACTATATCACTTATGCATTAAGTGCCGGGGTTCAGCAATTGCTCAATTGTGAATTCCATTTCGCCAATGGAGAGTTCGAGACCATCCTTAACACCTGCATATTCAGGAGCTTCCTGGTTAGGAATTTGGTTCAGGATTGTTTCGAGACCGCCCCAAGAGGGATACAGAAGAGCCAAGTCATAAATCATGGAAGTTCTGATGATATCCATTACTTCACGAGAGCCGTTGGTACCGGGAGCTGCGGTGAAGCAGATGGTTCTATCATAGTAAGCATACATGGTGGAATCCGGCAGGCTGGAGTAAACAGCCAAGATTTGGAGCATACGCTCTGCCTTTTCTTGATCTTGGTTACCGAGCATGCTGGGAACTGCCCACAAGTGAGCCCAGTTGTTGAAGTAAACAACACTGCGGTAGTCTTTGCCTTCCTCATAAATGGGGTTAGGAAGAATACCGTATTCGAAATCTGCCTCTTCGTAAAGTACAGTTCTAATTTCGAACAAAGAAACGTCCATGAACAAAACGTTACCGGTGAGGAAGTTGGTGTTCAGAACTGCAGATGCGTCGTGGGGGATCCACGGAACCTTAACCTTACGGTTGAAGTTTTCGTAGAGGTAATCGTAAAGAGTTTGTGCAGTATCGTTACCAATTACCATTTCGGGGAGGCCTTGTTCGTTCTTGGTAGTGATACGGCCACCGGAAGCGTAGAAGTACCACAGAGTGGAGTTGTAGTATTGGAAGTAACCAACACTGTCGCCGCCCTTGTACTTTTCATCGCCATAATAGTCAATGGTAGAAGGACGCAGACCATGAGAATCAAGGTCTTCGTTAAGGTCAACGTTTGCAAGCTCTGCAATGGTCATCATGGTATCCATGGTCCACTTCTTTGCTTCAACGATGTTGTAGATATCGGAGTATGTAGCGTCATTACCAAAGGTTTCTACAATGGTATCTACAATCTTTTCGTAGAATTCCATGTTAACGATGGAAAGACCTGCAACTTCCATGGTGGAAACGTTCATATCACCACTGAGGAAGTAAAGCTTATCAGCAACAGAGAGCTCGTTGATGGAGTTTTGGTCGAATGCCTCGTGAGAAAGGTCAACATATGTCATATCCTTGAGGTTACGAAGCAGGTTTTGGGTTGCAGCTTGTGCTGCTGCCTTTGCCATAATAATGGTAAGGTCATAGCCTTCAAAGTTGGTGTAGCTATTGAGCAAGTGTTCAATTTGGCTACCGTTGGAAGCGATTTGTTGAATTTTGCAGTTGTAATCAGTTTCAATTTGGCTGTTTCTGCGATATACTGCAGCAGAAATTGCATCTCTGCCGCTGGTGGTTTCATCTACCCAGAAGTCAATGCATTCGTAACGGTTGTTACCAAAGCTAACTTGGTCTTGGAGAGTATCGCCTGCGAGTTTACGAACGTATGCTTTATAAACATAGCCGTCCATATCAACAACTTCGGGCATCACGATAGCGTCTTCTTCTGCAGTGGTTTCGTCTTCGTCACTATCAGTATTGTCGTCATCTTGATACTTATCGTTGTTGTTATTATTATTGTTGTTGGGGGCTGCTGTAGTTTCGGCAGGATTTGTGGTGTTGGTGTTGGAACCGTTATCCTTGTTGCAAGCTGCAATCATAGGAACCAACATGCAAACTGCCAAAAGCAAAATGAGGATTTTGGTAATGCGTTTCATGGTTTCTCCTTAGTTTTTATTATTATTGTATTGCTGACGGGTTTTTAAATAGTTCGATGGTGGGGTTTAAGTGCCCTTTTTCGATGTATCGAATAATGTTCACATTGGAAGCATACGTGTTAGTGTCACTAACCGTCATTTCTCCCAACATGCGGGTACCAAGATTGCTCCAGTCGTAAAGCAGAGCAATATCATAAACCATCGAATTTTTAATGATGTTCATTACTTCGCGAGAACGGGAATCGCCTACCGTTTGGAAGCAAAGAGTTCTCTCGTAGTATGCATACATTGTGGATCCTTCCATATCAACGTTGGAATAAGCCGCAAAGATGTTCATCATGTGCTGTGCAATTTCCAAATCGTTTACTTTGGTGGGGATAGCCCACAAGTGGTTGCAGTTGGTAAAGTTTACTACGCTGTAGTAGTCACTTCCCGCTTCGTATGTGGGGTTCGGAAGAACACCGTAGCGGAAAGGCTCTGCCTCGTAGAGTACTTTTCGAACGTCAAACAAGGTCATTTCGGTGAAAAGAACATTGCCAGTATCCATAAAGAGAACCTTACGGTCACCGGAATATCCACGCGGAATCCACGCGTTTTCACCGTTTTTGTTGAACTTACCCCAAAGGTAGTCATATAAGTCTACGTTCTGTTGTTGTTGGAACACGAATTCGGGATACCCTTCCTCATTGTTCTCGGTCAAACGACCGCCGGAACCGTAGAAGTAGTAAACACCCATACCCGCATAAGCAAAATAACCGATGATATCTTGATCGGAATTGAGAATGCCACCTGACTGATCGGCATCGGAATTGATGCATTCTGCCATAGTCAACATGGTGTCAATTGTCCACTTTTTGTTTTTTACAAGCGTGTAAATATCAGCATAAGTGGGATCGTTGAAAGCTTCAACAAACTCTTCGATGTAATTTTCATACATTTCCAAGTTAACAATGGTGGGGCCGCAAACTTCCAGGGTGGAAACGTTCATGTCACCGCTGAGGTAGTAGAGGTAATCTCCCATTGCAAGCTCTTGAATGGATTTTTGGTCATACGCAGGATGCGTAAGATCAAGCGCGGTCATGTTGGCGCCTTTGAGGTTTGTCAAAAGGCCTTGGGTTGCAGCACTTGCGGCTGCCTTGGACATAATGATGGTGAGATCGAGTGTCTCATCATTCATATACATGTCTTTCAATTGCTGTGCCATATCGCCTGTTTGTTCTTCTTGTACGATGCGGCAATTGTAAATGGTTTCGATTAAAATGTTTCTAACATAAACAGCGGCAGAAAGTGCATCCTGCTGACTGGTGGTTTCATCTACCCAAAAGTCGATAGCAGCATACGCATTGTTGCCCCAAGACAACATTTGATCGTAAGATGCACCGTTTACACCTGTGCGAACAAGCGCCTTGTAGGTGTAAGGTTCACCCTCGGATCCAAAGTCCATAACATCAGGCAGTGGAGGAAGTTCGATTTCAGGATCATCTTCCTCATCCTCGTCATCTTTCCAATCATCGTCGGGATCTGCTTCGTCATCATCGTCTTCGAAATTGTTGTTGCCGCCATTGGGGGCGTTTTCTACATTATTGTTATTGTTGTTATTGTTGTTATTGTTGTTATCGTCGGGTTTGCTGGTTTCTGAATTGGCAGTACCGGTTACTTTTTCTTCGGAAAAATTACAGGATGCTAAACAAACAAGCAAACACGAAAAGATTAACAATATTGCAACCAACCTCAAATAGTGTTTCATCTGTTCATTCTCCTCAAATGGTTTTGTTTGCAATTGTGTTGCAATTATCTTTTACGGGAATGATTTTATGCTTAACGACCAACACACACCGAAATGTGCGTTGGTAGCATAAACTTACAAAATAGAATTATTCGATGATAGAGCCGGGATTCTTAAACATTTCGATGGTTTCCTCGAGTTCGGGGATAGCACCGGTTTGCATGGTGATAACGAGACCTGCGTAATCGTTGCTGGTGCTTTCACCAAGCTTGTAGAGTGCATCGTACCAGCCGCCCCAGTTGTAGAGGATAGCGATATCGTAAACTTGAGAGCCCTTGATGATGTTCATTACTTCACGTGCGCCAAGGTTAGGAGCAATGGTGAAGCAGAGGGTTCTATCATAGTATGCGCTCATGGTGGAGTCGGACTTTGCAAGGTTGGAGTAAGCAGCCATGATGTTCATCATCAATTGTGCC